>CAWVYJ010000006.1:0-53116 GCA_963934365.1 uncultured Dehalococcoidales bacterium
TAACAGAAGAGCAGTTTAGGTCTGATCTTTCTTCGACGGAAATTCGTAATCAAACCAGGTAAACCCTGCAATAATTACCCTTAATATCGATTTACAACTATCGATTTACAAGCGATGAGCATACAACTGCCATTAGCGATTCTAAATAATCACCTTTAGCAGCAGCATGGCTGACTGTCTCACACATGGGATTCAATTTACATATGACTGTTACCGATTCAAAGAACTCACGAATTGCCTACTCATCGGTCGAACCGATGTTCATCGAACGATGGTCGTCGAAAGCCTTTAGCGATAAAGCTCTTTCCGACGATCAAATTTCCTCGTTGTTCGAAGCCGCTCACTGGGCTCCTTCAGCCAGTAATCGTCAGCCTTGGTTGTTCGCGTACGCAACCGATGGTCCTGACCGTGAAAAGTTCAACACTCTACTGAATGAAGGTAATGCTCGGTACGCTCCAAACGCAGGAATGCTGGTTTTGGTTTTCGCCCGAATCGTTGATGATGAAGGTAAAAAGATCCGAACTGCACAATTCGACACAGGTGCGGCTTGGATGTCACTGGCACTGCAGGCGAATCGAATGGGTCTCAACACAAGGGCAATGGGCGGGATTGATCTTGATGCAGCCTACGATGTGGCTGGATTGTCGCGTGACAACTTCGAGACTATCTGCGCTATCGCTGTCGGATATCGTGGTACAGACGATGATATCCATGAACGAATGGTCAAGGAAAACCACGCTAATGATCGCAAAGACGTTAGCGAAATCGCATTCAAAGGCACGTACTCGGGTTAGCCATTAGAACTACGGAAGGCGAGTGTCGGGGTTTGCCCGTATGTATTCCGCCTGTCGAGTTCCGAACCGCTCCTGAAGTTGAATTGATAGACCGCCGTCGATAGTCAGCGTGTGACCTGTGATAAACGCTGCATCTTCGGAGCATAGGAACGCAATGCCGTTGGCGATATCGTCAGGGAGCCCAGTACGTCTAAGAGGGTATTGATCGGCAAAGAATGCGTGACCAGTCGGATTCTCTTCCCACATCTTGGATAAACCTTCTCCGACGATGTGGCCAGGGGCGATAGCGTTCACCCGAATACCATCGGGGCCGAAGTCGGTTGCCATTTGACGTGTCATACCTACAACACCGGCCTTTGCGGCCTCGTACACTAGCATCGCTGGCTCTTGTAGCAAGCTGTGGACTGATGCGAGGTTTATGATGTTGCCGCCGCCGTTGACTCGCATGTGAGGAATAGCGTTCTTCGGCCCGAGATACAGGGCTTTCAGTAGTACATCGATTCCGTAGTTCCAATTATCTTCTTCTACGGTCAAGGCAGTGCCGTGAATCTTAGATTCACCAGTTATTACTCCGAATGCGTTCTGCACCAGAATGTCGAGCCGGCCGTATAGATCCACCGCTTCGTTGACCATTCGGGCGATGTCTTCGCTGATCGAGACATCGACGTGGCTTGCAACTGCAGAACCACCAGCCTGCTTTATGCGCTCGACGTTCTCAGTTGCCGCAGCATCGTTGAAATCGGCGATGAATACTTTGGCGCCCTCGGAGGCGAGCTTGCGTGCCGTTGCTCCACCGATTCCCAACGCCCCACCGGTGATGATTGCTACCTGACCTTCAAATCTACTCATGTTTCCTCTTTGTCGTTGTGTGATAGTTGCGAAACAACGTGATGGGCAAAATAGTACCGGAACGTAGTGTATGGAATTCGTCCGCTATGGACGTGAATCGCATACGGTGTGAAACTGCTGGGATGTCTACAATCCCAATTCGCCGTGAGCAGATAACGCCCGAATGGCTGGTTTCAATGCTATCGAGTGTCGGTGATTGCCAGATTTCCGCTCTCGAATTTGAAGAGATGACAGGGCATAACCCCGATCTTTCTCAGCTTTTCCGAGTGCGTATCGATTACTCGAAGAGGGAAGCTGCGCATCCCGAAGTTGTAATCGCCAAGATTCCGCCGGTCGACGATGTAGTTCGCCTACGCGAGGCGGCATATGGTCCGTATGCTGGCGAACTGGGATGTTATAGGTTGTTACAGGAATTCCAAGGAGGCTCACTCGCTCGGATGTACGGTGCTGATGAAGACCCACGCGAGAAAACTGCATGCTTCGTTTTCGAAGATCTTGGCCTGCTGCCATCAGAGCAGAAGTATGCCAAGCTCGATTTTGAAGTCGCCAAGGCAACTCTCGATCTAATGGCCTCGTTTCACGGGCGATTCTGGAAAGACGAATCGCTCGGATCCGTCGATTGGATTCATAGTGCTGATTGGTCGTTATTGTTCAATCAGGATCCATTGGATTCGGCGCTCGGTTGGAAAGTTATTCTGGCGGACGACCGATTTGAGAAATCGGGTGGATTGGTGATCGCTGGAGAATATCTCGGGGAGCGATTTAGCAATCTTCAAACAGCGTTGGGGACTCGCACGAAAACTCTCACCCATAATGATTTTCATCAGGGCAACGTTCTTTTGCGTCAGACACCCGCCGGCGTGCAACCGGTGATCATCGACTGGCAGATGCCTGCGTTCGCTGGTGCTACGAATGATCTAGCGAAATTCATGATGACGGCGGTTCCGTTTGAAATTCTTGCTAATCAAGAAACCGCACTCGTGTTGCACTACTTTGAGCAGTTAAAATCCAACGGCGGCCATAACTACTCGTTTGACGAATGCTGGCGAGACTATCGTCGGGCACAAGTTGCGACTTTCGCCAATTACGCCAACAATTGCTACGAAACGTCAACGGACGGTGATTTGATCGAATCATCTGGAGATTCGACGCACTCAGTCATCAAGGCGTTAACACTGACCGATCCTGCTGAGATACGTGAAATCTTGCCATAGCCCCGCACATAGACTTTAACCGACTAAGGTCTGCCCTTTGACGCCTGCTTGAACAGCGCAAAACTTGCTGAATAGCCATGCAAGAAAGTTTGATCGCCAAGAGGCCCAATCTCACCGTTCGAGAAGAACCCGGTGACCGGAATATCAGCCACCATATCGGTAAACATCGAAGTGTCGTGGTCTGGTGAGCCGTACAAATACTGCCCGCGTCCGATACAGCTGAACAATAATGCCGAAGCCGGAATATCACCTTCGTCAAGATTGTCAATGTACTCTTCGAGCATCATACGAAGGTCTTCGTCAGCCGCCTGAGCGTCACGAACAAAGAACTGTACAACCTGCCCTTCTTGAACAAGCTCACCAACCGCCAGTGTACCGTCTTCTTCATCTGCGCCAAGCACGTTCCTTATGAGGAACTCGCCTTCATTGCTGTTCTGTGCCAATCGATCCATGATGATACCGATTTGGAGTGAACGACGAATTAGGCGCTTTTCACGAGTCTCGGCAGCCTCAAATAAATCTCGTAGCACTTCCAATGGAGTCTGATCGCCGAGTTTTGAAATAACGTTAATTTCAGATTGGGTTACGATAAATGGTTCGCCGATAGGTCGGCATCCCTGTGCCACGACCGTCTCGACAGCAAGATCACCTGTAAACGCAACGCCAACGGCGCCTGATCGAACTGATCGGTCATTGATAAATAGTGCGTTCGCTCCGGGCTGGCCGCCACCACTGGCGAGTCCACCGATTTTGATTGTCGACGGAAATGCGAAATCTAAACCTGCAAGTAAGTGTTCGCTTCGGAGCGTGAATGGGTCGGGCAGCAACATAATCGCTGGGCAATCTTCGGCTCGGATTCCCAACAGCGCTTGCCACTCTTCAGGGCCAGCATCGGGGCTGGGAAGTTCGTCTTGATTTAGGTGGAATGGCGAAAGTTCAACGCCGGGAAGAATGGCTGCTGAAATCGCGATGCCAGGTCTTCGTTCAACTTCCTGACCACCGCCTATAACGCCTGCGGCGGAACACCCGATAAGAACTTTGGCGCCAAGCGTTTCGGCGAGTAGTTCAGGGGCCACGACATACGACGGCATGTGGTGGGATGATATGAATACCACGGCTAAATCGGGATGTTGTCCATCCAAATTAGCGAGAATTTGCTCAGATGCCTGTGTGACCGCCTCCGTGAAAGAAGGCGAGTCTGATACGGCAGAACTCCACTGCAAGTTTTGCTACTCCTGTCCCGGTTAGAACCACTTGCTCTACCGGAAAGTATCCGGTCACTCTGCGTCGAAACCGCTTAAGTTACCGACGCAGAGTTGGATATCTCTAAAAATTCGGCAGTACAGCGGCGGCCGCAGCGACAGTCTTATCTATGTCTTCGTCTGTATGTGCTGAAGAAAGGTGGATCCGGCCATTTGAAGATAGTCGAATGCCTTGCTTTAGCATCGCTTTGGCGAACCGAGAATACTTAGCGTCGTCACAGTTTCTCGCATGGTCTCGCCAATTCGTTATTTCTTGTTTCGTTGTGAACGATATAGCGAATACCGAGCCAACGCCTTGTACATGTAAGTCGGACTCTAGCGATTTTGCGAGATCACTAAGTTCTTCCATTAGGCGTAGACCTTTGCCATTCAGATCGTCGTAGAACGCATCACCCTGATCGTTGATGTATTTCAATGAAGCGTACGTCGCTGAGATCGACATTACGTTTGAGTTAAAGCTACCGCCGTGGTAAACGGTGCCGTCTCCAATTAGGGCCATAATGTCCCGCCGACCAGCAATCATGGCTACAGGAAATCCGCCAGCCATAGACTTCGCGTAAGTTGCCAAATCTGGGATAACACCTAAGTACTCTTGGGCTCCTCCACGGGCAACGCGAAAGCCTGTGATTACTTCGTCGAACGCCAGTAGCGATCCGTTTTCGTTGCAAAGTCTCTGGAGACCTTCCAAAAAATCAGTGTTAGGCACAATACAGTTGGTGTTGGCGAGGATCGGCTCCATGATGACACCGGCGATTTCATGACCGTGCTTCTTGAAGATAATCTCTAGTTTTTCAAGATCGTTCCACTGCGATATCACCAGACTATCGGCGGTTGCCTCATCCATTCCTTCAGATTCACCAACAGCTATAGGTGCATCTTCCGGGCCGGCTTGGTCTAGCGGAGGGTGGACGCTCCAATTAACGGAGTCCATCCAGCCGTGGTAGTGGCCTTCAAACTTGAGAATCTTTGGTCGTCCAGTGAAACCGCGCATGGTGCGGAATAGCAACTGATCGATTTCAGTTCCCGACGACGCAAAGCGAACCGTCGCGTCAGGCATCGGGATCATATCCAGAACCATCTCGGCGACTTCTATCTCCTGCTCGAACTGCGCGGAGAAGACGTAGCCTTTCTCCATATCCTTTTTGACCTGCTCGTTAATGAAGTCTGGCGAGTGACCAAATAGGTTGGGGCCCATTCCCTGAATGTAGTCGATGTACTCATTGCCATCGACATCCCACATTTTTGAACCCTTGGCGTGGGTGAAGAACAGCGGCGTGTTTGCCGGTTCATTAACCCTGATCTGACTAGATACGCCACCTGCGACTAGTTCTTTAGCCTTTTCGAAAAGACGTGTAGAACGTTCGTGATTCATCGAAGTTTCACCTTTGAAAATTACCTTACTCGAACCGAGTGATAAAATTGTATCTGCGCAGCTAATAGTTCGCGCGCCAAGACACCGGTGAATTTGTAGTCAATGAGCTATATGATCACGCCGAATATCTGACGAGTTAAAGCAGAATCTGAAGGCGATCGGGGCCATTGTGGCCACATTACTTTACTTCATCGTCGGTGGCTTTTGTATTTACTAGGCGGTTCACCTTCTCGTCATCAAGCATGTCTAAGCCTGAGACAGGAAGTCTAGTCACAAATGTTCTTCTGGTGTCTTAAGTATCTGTTTCGCCAGTTAGGGTTCCTTTGTGAAGTTCGGTTAGCTATCGTGCAATTTTAAGTCCAAGGCCTGACACTTGCACAGGAGACGGATCCGCGAGCTTTTCTCGAAAAAATAGCTTCCGCTTCTTCTTCGTTGATGCCTGTGCCATCGTCTAGGACCCGCAGCACTTGGTCTTTACTGTGCAATGAGAGCTTTTAAATCGATTCTGAAACGGGTCTACGAGACCCCAATTCAAAAGCGGGTCTAATACTGGAGCTTACGATCTTCAGGTGGTCGATACCGGAACATTTAGCGTGACTAGCCCTTTGGAAAACATCAACTGAAACATCGCTATTTTTGTATATACCTATCGTAATGCGTCATTACAGTAGGGTGAGATCTCGGTCATTAGGGCCTAGGCGGAATTCGCCGTTGACGATAAGACAGACAAGAAGTCCAATAGGGATCACGACGAAAAAAACTAATCGTTTTCACGTCTGATAATTGAGTAACTATAAAAACCCTCGGATAATTTCCGAGGGCTTTTATATTTGGTGATTTTCGCATCCGGTGCCAACTAACAGAATTGGTCTACTCAGGCCCATCGTCCCCATAAACGTTTGGCGGGTTCACAACGAAACGACGGATAGCGTTTTCAAGATCCTGAACGCTGTGAACATCGGCATGAGGTTCTTCATTCCACGAACGAGGTTGCTGCTCTGAGTGCCGACCACTTATAAACCGTATAGCGGCCATGCCAAGCATTCGAGCTGGCACGATATCGTTGTCGATCCTATCGCCAATCATGATCACCTCCTGCTGTTCGACCCCAAGACTTTCGCATGCATGTAGCAGCAGCCGTGGGTCAGGTTTTCGCAGATTGATCGAACCTGAGACTTCCCTGTACGTGAAGTACTGTGCGATGCCGAGACGTTCCATTTTCGTGACAGTATCCGCTGGCTGGTTCGCTGCCAAACCCAGCAACAGACCTTCATCTGAAAGCTCAGCGAGCAACTCCGGCATTCCTTCTCTAAGCTCGAAGTCTCCACGCGATTTATTTCGCTGCGGCACCGTGTCCATTAAGTCCGACTCAACTCGCTTAATCAGCTCCATATTGCCTTGAGCGATCTTCCACATGATCGAGTGATACGTTTTGGCTGCAAAAACGTCGATCGCCCATCGATTTACAGCCTGGTATTCGTCATTAGAAATGGCGACTCCGTTGGCTCTAAACGAGGCGATGATCTGTTCATCGATCTGTCTATCCATGATTGTTTCGGTGTCGATAGGCCCCCCCACATCGAATAGAACGGCTTTGATCTGATGAGGCAAACTAAACCAAGTACTTCTTAGCTACCTTCGCAATGTACGTGTAGCTAGGGTTTACGAACTGGGTAACTCGAGCTTCTAAACACTGTGACAGGAATATGTACGCTTCGCCCTGACTCATGCCATAGCTAGCTTCGAGCCAAAGAATCATTTCCGACAGGGCGATTCGGAAAGCGTCTTCAGCTGGCTTCTCGCAAGCGGTGGTCATGATGTATTCGTCGTTCTCGATACGCGGCCAAGTCATCTCTGCTGGCTTCTCGTCAAGCGATACTCTGAGCGTTACAGTGCCACCGGTTTCAATACCGCCTCCGCCGCAGATTTCTCCATCACCTTGGCGCGCGTGCATATCTCCGACGTGGAGCAGAGCGCCTTCGTGGTTGACTGGAATGCTTAGCTTTGCACCATTGGTCACCTCTTGAATATCGAAGTTGCCACCCCATTCGCCAGCCCAACCGTTGTGGCGTGCTTCACGTTCAGGAGCCACACCAATCACGCCCATCATCGGTTCAACCGGGAATCGTAACTTGTCGTTCCATATAATTTCATTTTTTTCGATTCGGCATATACGGAACTGTTCTCCGATGTTTGACGGTCCGAGGTAACCAGGCATGGCGCCTGTTGATCCTCGGTATCGAGTCCAGCCAACTGGGTGAACCTTTATTTCACCTATTTCGACAGTTAGTAAATCTCCTGGATTTGCTCCCTCGACGTAGATGCAACCCGATGCAGGATTGCCACGATCGTTAGGCTGGCTATCGGATCGATATTGGTTGTACAGTTCGCGAATATCGTCGGGAACCCGATCTGAGTCAGGCCCCCGGTTCATCTGAGTTTCGACTTCGAACCATTCGTTCGGCTTCACAGTCATAGTGACTGGGTTGCTAGCTGAGTGTTCGTAGTAGAGAGTTTTGGTCGTGGCTTTAAGCATCGAGTTATCACCATGTTCGCTTTTGGAAAATGCACTGAACGGCAGTGTAGCTGTTGAAGAGCGTTACATGCTCTTTTCGTTATTCACACCTGACGCTTAGTACCGTAGTCTTGCGCTCAGCAGAGATATATGTCACTAAGGACGAGTAGGCGTGTGTGCGCACTCAATTGCAACCTGTCACTAATAAAACTCTAGCGAAATTTCGCCCGGGCTATTCAAATTAAAATGAACGAGAATTTCGAAAATTCCCCCAGTTCACTTTCAATAATTGGGAGTAGGGTTTCTCACCTCGAATCAACCACATCGACCATGGACGTTGCATGGAAACTTGCATCTAAAGGCGCACCGGATGGAACGGTTGTAATTGCTGATCACCAATCGGAAGGTCGTGGACGCTATGATCGCTCCTGGGTATCTAGGCAAGCGGAAGATATTCTTTGTTCCGTACTACTCCGACCCCGGGTTGCGTTAGCAGGCGAGCTGCTTATGCTAGCGGCGCTGGCTGTGGCTAATGTGGCTGAGGAGTTTGGAGTTGATGTTGGCATCAAGTGGCCCAATGATGTCCAAGTCGAAGGAAAGAAGCTCGCTGGAGTGATCGCTGAATCAAAAACCGGCCCAGAGCTTGCTGGCGGCGATTATCCACTTGATCCGGATTCAACTGAAGCTGGCGTAGATCGAATTACAGCTGTGATCGGAATTGGGTTGAATATAAATTTTGACCCAGAATCATCGTCCGGAACCCCCCCCAACTCTACAAGCCTCTCTGCTGAACTTGGTCGACAGCTTGATCGTCTTGAAGTGTTCGAGATGCTCATGCAGTCTCTCGATAATCACTACAAAGCTATCATTGCGGGTGGGACAGTGCTTCCGGAATGGCGAGAGCGCCTAATGACTTTAGGTAAGGAAGTTACGGTGCTTGACGGGAAGACGGGCAGTTCGCCAGAGCTGATCGGGATTGCCCACGATGTTGATTTAGTCGGACGTTTGATCGTGCGAGACGAAAATGGACGCGACTGGCTCGTGTCGGCAGGTGAAGTAACGTTGAAGGACATCAGATAGCGATATGCCTATGAACGGACAGCGAATCTCTGTGCGGCTTCAACCTGGTGCATCTCGTGACGAAATCCTAGGGCTAAATGAACGGGTGTGCTACGCGTGCGAGTGAAGGCTTCACCTGTTGACGATGCTGCAAACGAAGCACTGGTTCAGTTACTCGCCAAGAGGTTAGGTGTACGTAAAAGTAGTGTCACCTTGGTTTCGGGCGAGACAGCACGCAATAAGACCATCGAAGTTGAAGGACTTACGTCTGACGAGCTTAGAAGCGGCTTGATTCACCAGTAAGCGCACTAGAGATTGTGAATAGCAAAAGGATGACGATCATCGGGCTTATGTCGATCATGCCAATTCGAGGGATGATCCGGGAAGCCGGAATCATCACTGGGTCAGTGATCTGGTACAGCAGCTGAACAATCGGATGACGCCGAGCATTGGGGAACCATGACGTCAATGAACGAGCAACGATTAGGTATCCGAAGACACGTAAAAGCAAACCGATATAGGCCAGAAAATCCTCGCTCATTTGCCACTCGCCAGTTCTTCACCACGTTCGTAAGCAGAACGAACAGCATCGGCGATCGTCGCCCTAAAGCCACCGTTTTCGAGTGCAGCCAGGCCAGCAGCCGTCGTGCCGCCCGGTGAGGTAACCATATTGCGAAGTTCCGCAGGGTGTTTGCCGGACTCGCGTTGAAGTGCTGCACTGCCGAGCACTGTTTGCGAAGCCAAATGACGTGCTACGTGAACTGGAAGTCCAAGTTCAACACCGGCATCGGCAAGTGCTTCCATCATCACGAAAACGTACCCAGGTCCACTTCCGCTAAGCGCCGTAGCGATATCAATATTCTTCTCGTCACTGAACTTCAGTTCGTCGCCGATGGCTTGGAGCATTCTGGATACAAAGTCTAGAGTTGTCTGATCGACTTCGTCAGCAGCGTGCCATGCCGAGATTCCCTTACGAATCTGAGCAGGTGTGTTCGGCATAACTCGAATCAGCTTGGTGTGCCCGAGCTTCAAGCCGATCGAATGCATTTTAACTCCTGCCATTATCGACACGATCGTTTGCTGTGATTTAAGCACGCCCTTGAGTTCTGCGGCAACAGAATCGAGTTGCTGAGGTTTCACTGCAAGCACGATGATATCGGCGCCTGTTATGGCTTCTTTGTTGCTCGCAGTCGCATCTACACCGAGGTCGTCGACCAAAGAAGTACGTCGAACCTCGAAAGGTTCGCCGACGATGATGCTGGCACCAAGGCCTGCATCTTTAACTCCAGAGATGATGGCCTGTGCCATTACTCCGCCACCTATGAATGCAATTCGCATATTCGAAATTTTTCTCTTGCTCTCAATTCGGTTCTCGAAAGTTTGAGAGTATCCGACTTGAGACTCGATTATACGTACGACTTTGTGTAGATAGCCCGCGAAGTTCGTACTAACTTTTAGTGTCTCGCCGTTTTTGTACCTACGTCGACAGACCTTTTTTTGACGCAAGTGATGCGCCCAGCTTCAAAGCCTCGATCATGCTGATCTCGCTAGCAATACCGGTTCCAGCAATGTCGAAAGCGGTTCCGTGGTCGACGGATGTTCGCAAGAACGGAAGCCCGAGATTCACGGTTACCGACTCTTCAACGCCGTACACCTTGATAGGGATGTGCCCTTGATCGTGGTACATCACGACCACTACGTCATACTTGCCTGCTGAAGCATTGTTGAACACCGTATCGGCAGGGTGCGGGCCACTGGCATCTATACCCTCTGCTATCGCCTGTGCAACGGCTGGAGTGATCTCATCAGCTTCCTCACTGCCGATAAGTCCGTTGTCAGAAGCGTGCGGGTTTAATCCGGCGATGGCGATTCGCGGATTATCGAATCCCCACTCTTTAAACATCTTGTGAGTAAGACGGGTTGCCGTCATGATGTTCTCGGTGGTTACATACTTCACCGCTTCGCCCAACGACATATGGGTAGATAGGTGCATGCATCGCATCTGACCACTAACGAGCATCGTCGCAACGTACCTCGATCCCGATAGGCGCCGGAACACTTCCATGTGTCCGGTGTCTTTGCTGCCACCCATGAACCACGACTCTTTGTTTACGGGGGCGGTGACCATGCCATCAACATCGCCATCTATACACATCTTTGCGGCTTCTTCGACCCAGAGATGGCTTGCAGTTCCCGATCCGGCGTTGTGCTTGCCTACGGGGAACTCAGTGCCTTCCCAATCGGCAGGGGAGATGACTTCGATTGTTCCCGGCTCGCACTTAGCATCGGCTGCGTTATCGACCCCGATAACGGTGTCAGAAGATTTGATCGCATCGAGCGCTTTTTGCACAACGCCAACGGTTCCGACAAGTACGGGTCGCATGATGGCGTACATAGATCGATGCTGAAGTGCTTTGACTACTACTTCGGGTCCGATCCCTGAAGGATCGCCGATGGTAACTGCGAGAAGAGGTTTGTCTTTCATGGAGATTTTGGCCAAATAAAAGTGGTGGAAGATGGTTACTGCTTAGGAACGCTAATGAAAAAGTGCCGAGTAGGATAGCCCACTCGGCACTTTTAGCAATTCGAAAACTAGGTATTTAGCATTTGCTGTAGCCGCACGAGAAGCACTTCAAGCAGCCTTCTACGTGAGCGACTGTCGATGAGCATTCAGGACAAAGCTCACCCGTCATTGCACCAACCGGAACGGCAACTTTTTGCTCCTGTCCCATCATCGGAACCGAGTGAGCTGTGGGTAAACCAATCTCAACAGGTGACGGACGGTTGAACATGCCAGACTGACTGGACTCGGCTTCACCGAGTTGCTCTTGAGTAGGCATAGCTGTGGCTTCGTTGTTGATACGGTCGAGCACTGATGCGATTGCATCCGGAACCGATCGAATCATTTCGCCTTCGTCCCATGCAGGAACATCCGTGATACCGCGAAGCTGCTCAGATACATCGACAGGGTTGATACCTGATCGGAGTGAAAGCGAAGCCATTCGAGAAACGGCTTCAGCCATCGCTGCATCGTTACCACCGGCCTTACCGTGGGTAGCGAACACTTCGAACGGGCGGTTGTCGTTAGACATGTTGACTGTGACGAACAGGTTTCCACGACCTGTGCGTACTCGACGTGTAATTCCATTGAGCATTGCAGGTCGCTCGGCTGGAGTGATGTACTGCGGAATACCCTGAGTCTCAAAAGTCGAAGCGTCGTCACTCTTAGCACTGTCAGTCGTACCAGCAGTGAGAACTTCTTTTTCACGTGAACCAGCTCTGTAGACAGTGATTCCCTTACAGGCAGTTTCCCAAGCAAGCAAGTACGCATCTTCAACATCTTCAACAGTCGCTTCGTTAGGGAAGTTGACCGTCTTGGAAATTCCAGCGTCGGTAGCCTCTTGGAAAGCAGCCTGCATCATTACGTGGTCCCGAGGCGAAATGTCAGAAGCTACGTGGAACAGTCGTTTGATGTCAGCTGGCACATCGTCACGTTCTTGCAGTGAACCACCATCGGAAAGGAACTCCAACAGGTCTTCACTGTAGAAACCACGTTCCTTTGAAATTCGTTCAAAGTTCTTGTCGACATAGAACAGAGTCTTGCCTTCAAGGATGTTCTGCTTGCGGAACGCCAGTGCGAATATTGGCTCGATACCGCTGGACGCGTTAGCGATCATCGATATTGTTCCAGTAGGCGCAACCGTTAGTCGGCAGGCGTTGCGGTAAGGCTTGTCGCCTCGCTTCGCTGCGTCTGAGTCGTGCCAAGCTGGGAACGCTCCGCGCTCTTCAGCCATCGACAGCGACTCTTGGTCTGCGTTGTCGCGAATGAATGCCATCAACTTGCGACCGAGTTCAACGGCCTCTTCGGTGTCGTAAGGAATGCCGAGCTGAACAAGCATGTCGGCGAAGCCCATCAGGCCAAGACCGAGCTTACGAGTCGACTGGGTCATCGTCTCGATGGCCTCGACTGCATACTTATTGGCGTCGATAACGTTATCGAGCATGCGAGTTGCAGTTCGGACCGTATAACCAAGTCGATCCCAGTTCAGGTCGGTCATACCGGCTTCGTTAGATTCTAGGAACTTCGCAACGTCTATCGAACCTAGGTTGCAAGATTCGTTCGGAAGAAGCGGCTGCTCACCACATGGGTTTGTGGCAGTGATTCGTCCGAGGTGAAGAACTGGGCTGTTCCGATTTACTTCGTCTAAGAAGATCATTCCTGGCTCACCGTTTCTCCAAGCGCCGTATACGATCTTGCTGAAGACGTCACGAGCATTGAGCCGTTCAACCTCAACCATTCCACTCTCAATATCGGATGGGTCTTTCAGCGCACGCAATGCGTACGTTGTATCGTCTTTTACAGCCTGCATGAACTCGTCGGATGCGCCGACAGAGATGTTGAAGTTGTGGATTTCACCTTCAACCTGTTTGCATTCGATGAATTGGAGAATATCTGGATGGTGAACATCCATAACCGCCATGTTTGCACCGTCTCGCTTACCACCCTGAGTTACTAGAGTTGAAACCGAAGAAAGGTGGCGCAGTACTTGGATAGGACCACAAGCCCTGCCGTGAGTCGTTGCGATACCTGCACCAGTAGGACGTAGTTCTGAAAGTGCGAAACCAGTTCCACCACCAAATTTCTGAACCATTGCAGCATCGTGAGCTGCACCCATGATGCCTTCCATGCTGTCGGTAAGCGGAAGTACGAAACATGCTGAAAGAGTTCCCGCACCTGTGCCAGCGTTCATCATTGTTGGCGAGTTAGGAAGATACTCGAGGCTTGCCATCATCTGGAAGAAGCTCTCTTCAATCGCAGCAACTTCGTCTGGAGTCTTTTCGTACTTGAACTCTGGTTCAGCAAGAGCCTTAGCTACACGGCGGAACATGCGTTCTGGGTCTTCGATAATGTCGCCAGCGTCATTCTTTTGCAAATAGCGTTTATCCAGAACCACACGTGCGTTGTCTGAAATCACCGCTGGTGTGAATTCTTCTGTTGGAGTAGTGCCGTTCGTGCTCATGTGTGCGTCCTGCGTAGTTGTCATCTATCTTCTTTTCGTGCATCTATGTGGTTATATCGTCGTCGCCAACCCCTGGCAATTCTGCTGTAAGTGCCGCCGATGAACCCAGATTGTTAGACAGTGGAATTAGCTCTGTTTAACAATCCGGCGGCGGCCTCTTTGAGATAGCCGAGGGACATCATCATCTATAAGCCGTAATTGGCTTTTTGACCCAGGACTATCGGGTTTTGCATCGGTCAGTGCCTCTACCTCTTTAGTAAAGGAATCGACGTCTTGGAAGTCTCGATATACCGAGGCGAACCTTATATATGCGACTCGGTCGAGAACTTTTAGACGCTCCACGCACATTTCTCCGAGAACTCTCGCTTCCACTTCAGCTTTCGAGAGTTTGTGCAACTCGTTTTCAATATCGACAACCATCTTCGAAATGGCGCCGACTTCCAAGGGCCTTTTGGCACAAGCTGTCTGTAGCGACCGCTCCAGCTTGTCGGGCGAGAACGCTTCACGGCGGCCATCACGCTTAGCGATCATCAAAGGCAATGAATGCACTCGTTCGTAAGTGGTGAACCGTAGTTCGCACCTTATGCATTCACGCCTACGTCGCACGCCATCGGGCGCTTCACGCGAGTCAATTACGCGTGATTCATTGTTTCCACAGAAGGGACAATGCATTGCCTGAAATGTGCCTTGTCATGTAATTCCGAACAGCCGCGAGGTACTAAATCCGTCTGGATAAAATCTTGCGATCTGAAGCCAGTTGACGGAGCAGGGTGTAAAACAATTTGTTGAACACGCCACCTTGCAGCTGCGGACACAGCCAAACCCCACATTTAGTGGTGTGTAATGAACCCTACCACTAGGCATAGAGGTGCTGTCAATCCTTGGTGTCAGCAGGATATTGAAATTTCTACTCAGATATTGGTCGTTTCAACTGCCAAAATTGACTCGATTGGATTGTGATAAATCGCACGATGTTGGTGACGTTTTTCGTAGTTAAGGCAGGGTGGCAGTTCAAGAAATCCATTTCCCTGATTGTTGGGAATTGAGCAACATGACCGGTGTCATACAAAAATAATGGCGTAATGTTCGATGCGGATCCGCGATTGATCATTGATTAGCCATGATGACCGACAATCGCACGTTCAGTGCAATCAGGCAAATAGCAGCAGTGGGGCATGATGGGATGAAGAACGCTTGGGCAATTAGAAACGCCACCGACGAAGTATTACAAACATCTGTACAGCTCGGCGTAAAAAATATTATTTTCTACGGTGGCCCGGGCGTCGACGTGCTTCCGGCAAGCGACGTGCCGCATGGTAAAGAACGGAACACCTACGACGATTATGTGGCGTTTAGAGAACGAATCGAATCGTACGGACTCACAGTCGCCGGCTGCGAAAACGGTTTTATTTCAAGCCCTAAATTCTACGATATTGCCTTCGGTGGTCCGATGCGTAACGAACTTATCGATCTATTGGCTGCTGAAATTACCGACATGGGTAGAGCCGGAATTCCAATTCTCGCTTACAACTGGATGCCCAATTCAGTTTGGCGTTCTGGTGGAACCCAAATTCGTGGTGGTACGGACGTTACGGCGTGGGATAGCGCAGCTGCGGATCAGAGTTCAATCTTGGACATATCCAACGAAACTCAAGCGCTATTGGCTGAGTACGACACTTCAGCGGAGAATATGTGGGAGTGTCTCGAATACTGGATCAAGTCTATTACACCGGTAGCGGAAGCGGCTGGTATTAGACTTGGTATTCATCCTGACGACCCGCCTGTACCTGAGCTGGGCGGCGTATCTCGCCTTCTTGGCAGCTTTAACGCTTACAAGCGCCTAATTTCGATCGTTGACAGTCCGTATAACGGAATCGAGTTCTGCCAAGGAACGTTCTCCGAAATGGAAGATGTCAAGGGTGGTGACATATACGACATGATCAAGTACTTCGCTGAGCGCGACAAAGTGCTGTACGTCCACTTCCGCAACGTATCTTCGACATTGCCGTCTTTCAATGAAGAGTTCATCAACACCGGCTATGTCGATATGAAGCGGGCGATGGAAACCTACGCTGCAGCCGGATACAAAGGCGTGTTCATGGATGACCACTGCCCGGTGATCGTTGGAGACACTGCATTCCCTGGAAACTGGGGCGGATACCGCTCAAGGATTTTTGCTCAAGGCTACATTCAGGCAATGCTAGAAGCTGTCACTGGGAAGCGACCTGAATAAGATTATAGAGTTCCTGACGATCGACCATATGCTTATTGGCTATGGCGTTTCTCTTTAGGAACTTAATCAATAACACCTCGAACCGTTCTCTCAAAATCTGATCATCGATACGATCGTTTGATCCCGATTCGATTAGTGATGGCTTGAACCAGAATTTGTCATTGTTATTAATGTTTCTCTCGTCTTTCGGTCGACCCTTTCTCACATATAGCAGCTGTAGCTAATGTCATTCAGCACATGAATACCGCCAACTTTGAGGTATCCCGGTTGGTCTTGTGGATCGAATTTGAAGACGTCGCTGATGTTCGAATGTTGGCAACGATAATCACTAGTGCTTAAAATCAACAAATTCACGCCCTATTTCCCGTTCAAGATTAGAAAGTCGTCTTTTCAGGCTTGCTTACTTCGTTATTTGCTTGCTTCAATCTATGACAGAACTCACTGAACTTCTGAGTTATTTATAACCCTTGAATTGCATTTCGTATCGAAGACGACTGCTAGTTACAGAAAGTAAAAGACCCCGAGAGAAGGTTGGTTCTCTTGGGGTCTTATTTTGACTCGTACTTGATTGCCTTCCAATGAAAACTATCGATCAGAGCTATTTGAATAGTGGTTTTCTTACAAAAGTCCTAGTCGCTTGCAGCCAACTCACGAGTCGAACGTCGGCGAGCCGAACGGTGGTGTCGTAGGAAGGGAGGAAGATCAAGTGCTTCTTCGTCGCCAAGCACATCGCTTAGAGCAGCTGTTACGGCCGCTTCTTTCTCTGCTGATGCCTCTGCTCCTGGGAAACCAGTTGCGATGATCGTCATCTTTACTTCATTTTCCATCTTTGGGTCGGTGATCATACCGAAGATGATGTTGCAATCGGGGTCGACCATGTTTGATACAACTTCCGATGCTTGCTGTACTTCCTGAAGAGTCAGATCGGTACCGCCAGTAACGTTGAAGATCACTCCACGTGCGCCAGCAATCGATACTTCCAACAGTGGACTATCGATAGCAGCTTCAGCAGCCATGATTGCTCGGTCATCGCCAGAACCTTGACCGATAGCCATCCATGCAGGACCAGCGTTCGACATGATCGCTTTGACGTCGGCGAAGTCGAGGTTGATTTCACCGGGCATAAGAATTAGTTCTGCGATCGACTGCACACCCTGACGAAGAACGTCGTCGGCCATGCGGAATGCCATGTCCATCGAAAGGTTTTCGGTCGACATGATCAGAAGTCGGTCGTTTGGAATAACGATAAGCGTGTCGACTACTTCGGAAAGAGCCTTTATGCCTTCTTCAGCCTGTCGTCGTCGTCGTGCTCCTTCGAAGTTGAATGGCTTGGTTACTACACCAACGGTAAGTGCTCCGAGTTCTTGGGCTACTTCAGCAACAACTGGCGAACCACCTGTACCTGTTCCGCCACCCATGCCTGCTGCGATAAACACAAGGTCCGCACCTTCAAGTGCTCGCTTGATTTCATCACGATCTTCTTCGTGGCATTCTCGACCCTTTGAGGGATCTCCACCGACACCAAGACCACGTGCTGTGCGGTCACCGACTCGAATACGAATCGGGACATCAGAGCGGGTTAGTGCCTGCGCGTCGGTGTTAACTGTGATGTACTCAACTTCAGGGATACGGTCTCGGTACATACGTGAAACGGCGTTTGAACCGCCGCCGCCCACGCCAACGACTTTAATAGTTGCTGATCCGATGTTTCCTTCGATTATGTTTGTCGCCTGTTCGATCATTGTTTTTGTTCTCCTGGGGATTACTGTTTCACTTTTCGTGTGAAATTCGCAACCGCGGATGTTGGGGTTTGTTACGCCGCCCTTGTGAGCGGTGTTGTAAGTTTTGTTAGCGCCCGATTAGAGGATCTGTCCGCACGATTTTTACGTGCCAGCAGTCTCCTTCTCTCGTTTTGGCAACCAGCCACGGATTATCGACAGTGCACCTGTCGATTCTTTACTGGCTGAAGTTGTGGTTTTCGAATATTCAGATGTATGAAATATCTTTCGTTCTCCCACGTGGTTTTCTGCAGGAAGGTTGCGCATGCCCCAAAGAGCAATTCCAGCAGCCGCTGAGTAGGCGGGGTCGTTGGTGCCTTCTGGCATTCCATCGAGACCCCGAGGTGATGCGAGTCGAACTTTCCGCTGGAAAATGTACTTGGCGATGTTCAAGAATCCGTTGAGCTTAGCTCCGCCCCCCGTGAACACGATTCGATCGGTTGGGATGTCGGCGAGATGTGGCTCTTCAAGCTTGAGCTGGATCATGCGGAACAGTTCAGATGTACGTTCTTTAAGAACTTGACCAATCTCACGCTTAGAAATAGTGAGAGGCTGTTTCATTGTCGTTGGATGAAGAGTGATTTCCTCTTTCATTCCAGCAAGTTCAGGTGCTGCCGTGCCGTGTTCAATCTTCAACTGTTCAGCAGACTCGAAGTCGATTGAAAATGCGATGCTGAGGTCGTTTGAGAACTGGAATCCACCAACTGGGATCACTGCCGTGTGAACGACCGATCCATCGTGGTAAACAGCGATATCGGAAGTTCCGCCACCAACGTCGACTAGCACTGCGCCTTCTTCGCGTTCGTCGGCAGTCAAAACTGCATCGGCACTCGCTAAAGGTTCAACCACCATCGAGGAAACCCGAACTCCAGCGTCAGAAACGGCATTGTGAAGTTCAGTGATTTTTGAAATTGAACCGGTAATTATGTGGCTTTCGACGTGAAGTTCGCCAGTGTGCATTCCAAGAGGATTGCGAACACCGTGAAGACCATCGAGGGCGTAACTACGTGGAATAACGTGAAGAAGCCGGCGGTCGTCGGAAAGATCCATCGAACCAGCTGCTTTCTTCGCTGCTGCAAAATCGAGATCTGTCACAGCACGCATGCCTTCAGATCGTGGAACGTTTGCCCAGCGATTTTTCGACTCGATGTGACTGCCGGTTAAGCCAGCATAAACAGCGTTTACTTCAACACCGGCATCGGCTGCCGCTGCTTCTACAGATTCTTTGATTGCTGCGGTTACGGAAGCCGACTGTGCTACCGTTCCTTTGCTCATGCCTTTACAAGGCACGGTGCTAATGCCGCAGACTTCTACCCGGTAGTCGGTGCGTTTACGAACGATGATCGTGCAAACCTTAGTGGTACCGATATCGATTGCTACTCTGAAATTGTCTTGCGACATGATGGTCTCCTGTGCGGGATGTATGTTCGGGTCGGGATGGATGGGGAGTTCTTTATTAACGGAAGGACCGCGTCGTATCTGGTGGTTCGGCTATTGCTGCCGTTCCTTTTGAAATCGCCGAGCGTACTCGTAGATAGAGACCTTGTTTTCTGTAAATAATGAGGTTGCTCAAATTCGCTCAGCCACCCGTAGCTTGGCACTGCGTGCACGTGGGTTTGAAGCGATCTCAACATCGGTCGGAATCAAAGGGCGACGGGTTACTATCTTCAATGTCGCCAAATGGTCGCAACGGCAGACCGGAGTTCCGGGAGGGCATACGCAATCGGATGCTTGCTTGCGAACGAAGTTTTTGACGATTCGATCTTCGAGTGAGTGATATGAAATAACCGCCATTCGGCCACCTTGGCCGAGCAGCGAAACAGCCTGTTCGAGTGCTGTCTCTAAAGCCGATAGTTCGTCGTTTACGGCGATTCGAATTGCCTGGAACGTCTGAGTCGCAGGGTGAGTGCGCTTCCCGCGACGTGGGTTCACCTTTTCGATGACCTCTGCAAGTTCGATTGACGTTAGGATCGGCCGACTTCGTACGATCGCACGAGCGATTCGTCGAGCGGCTCGATCTTCACCCAAATGGAAAATAATGTCGGCAAGTTCCGATTCCCCGTAGCGATTGACGATGTCGGCAGCAGTGATCTGTTGATCGAAACTGAATCTCATATCGAGCGGATCCGCGCGTCGGAAACTGAAACCGCGTGATTCACGGTCGAGTTGGAGTGACGACACACCTAAATCGAAAAGCACCCCGTGCACTGGAACAAATTCATGTTGAAGAGCAGTGGCTCGAACATCTCGGAAGTTGGCGTTTACGGCCCTGAACGAATCGCCGTACTCGGCGAGCCGTTCGGTTGCCACGGTGATAGCTTCAGCGTCGGCATCAAGTCCGAGAACCTGCCCACCGGGATCTGCAGCCCTAAGTATTTCCCTTGAGTGACCACCTTCACCAAGAGTTCCATCGATATAGCGACCGCCGGGCTGGACGTTAAGTGCCTGCATGATTTCCGGCATCATTACCGGTTCGTGGTGAAGTTCTAATCCCATGAGAATCACTCTTCCGTCCCCACTTCAAACTTTCGAACTACGCTCTGGGTTTGTTCAGGTCGAGGCTGAACAGCGGGAGCATCTTCTGCAATATCAGTGGCTTCGGTAACGAGCACTCGACGCTCTTCCGCCCATGCTGCTGCGGACCATATCTCGATAAACCTGCCCGTGCCGACAATGACTACGTCTTCACCTAAACCGGCATACTCACGAAGCTGAACTGGAACTACGACTCGGCCATTACGGTCGAGTGTTCCGGTGAACGCTCCAGAGAATGTGAGCCGCGCCAACTTGCGGGCGCTTGCCGAAGTGGCGGGCTGCTGAGAAATATCGGTTGCAGCTCGTTCCCACTCTTCAGGGGTGTAGACGACTACGCAATTGTCGTAAGCTCTGCCAAGAACGATGCCATCAATAAACGCCAATTTGAACCGAGCAGGAATAGCTACCCTGCCTTGGGGGTCGATTCGGTGCTCATATTCGCCGGCGAAAATCATGCTGGTAAAGAAGTTTTCTTGGTAATGGGCAGGCAGAGTTCAAACCAATTTCACCCCTTTATTACCCAATGTGCACCAAATTGTGCCATATTTCCACTTTCTACGACAATACGTTCTGCATACAGTTTTTGCGAAAAAATGATGTGACGAACGTACTCTTCGGCGTGGTAGCATCCAATTTGCCACGCTAGTACGTTAGTACTCCAAGTTGAGAGTTGAGTTCATTGGTAACTTCGTACTCAGGTCGCTTGTGGTCACCTAAAAAAGACGTGCGCCGAGACGGAGAAATCGAAATAGTTACCTACGTAGTGCTAACAAGTAGCGATACTGGCTCCGCCGGGAAACGGGCCGATACCAGTGGTGACGCCATCGTAGAGATCATGGATGGCGCAGGTCATAAAGTGGTAGATCGGGTCATGATGCCCGACGATATCGACCCGCTTTCGGACCAAATAACTGCGTGGTGCGACTCGGGAAAAGTCGATGTTGTTTTGACGACCGGGGGCACCGGATTGTCGTCTCGTGATGTGATGCCTGAAGTTACCCGTCGTTTGATCGATCTCGAAATTCCCGGCATGGCAGAAGCTATGCGAGCAGAGTCACTAAAGATTACGAAGATGGCGATGATATCTCGTGCTGTCACGGGAGCACGAGGCTCCACACTGATCATAAATCTGCCGGGAAGTACCGGAGGAGTTCGAGATAATTTGGGTATCGTACTGCCAGTAATCGAGCATGCTGTCGAGGTGCTTCACGATCGACAAGCAGGTGACCATCCGATTTAAATGTCGGCGTGATGCTTTCGAGCAGGGCTGTGCCACTCTGTTATGGAGCCGCTTCTCGCGTGGGCACATATGCTAGGTGCGCACATACATATACAAATGTCATGTGTGCATCGGGCGTTAGTTTTAAGTGATCTACCAAGTGATCACGATCAATTTTCATGAAGATATCAATAGTCACATTGTTTCCAGAAATGTTCCAAGGCCCTTTAGGGATGAGCATTATTGGACGCGCAGTTGAAAATGGCAAAGTTGATCTAACTATCGTTCAATTGAGAGATTTTGCACCGGACGAACGTGGCACCGTAGATGAGCCTCCGTTTGGTGGTGGCGCAGGCATGGTGCTTCAGGCTGGTCCGCTAGTCGACGCTGTCGACTCGATAGCCGCACAATCTTTGCGGGCTGAATTAGGGAAACCGCACGTGGTACTGATGTCGGCCCAAGGAGCGCCATTAGCACATCGACGAGTTCAGGAACTGTCGGAGCTTGACGCCATAACTATCGTCTGTGGCCACTACGAGGGAGTCGACGAACGGTTCATCGAACTACGAGTCGACGAAGAGATATCTATTGGAGACTTCGTTCTTACAGGAGGCGAAATACCAGCGATGGCTGTAACCGATGCAGTCGCTCGCCTCATTCCGGGTGTGCTTGGCGACAATAATTCTTCGAAGCATGATTCGTTCGCTCCCGGTTCCGATTCTCTGTTGGAAGGTCCGGTCTACACCCGCCCCGCCAAGTTTCAGGGACACGAAGTCCCGAAAATACTTCTAACTGGCGACCACGCCAAAATAGCAGCATGGCGTCGGACGCAGGCGTTACGTCGTACTGAAAAGCGCCGTCCTGACTTGCTAAACGACTGGCCCGTAAACGATTGATCTGCTCAAGAGTCGATGCTCTCGGGCGTCGCCAGATGAAAAATAGTGATTAGCGGTATTGCTGGATCACGGTTTTCGGTTGTAGACTTATCGTTCTTCACTGAAACACATCGACGCCTCTGGGCGTCTTTTCGCGACGAAAGAATTTTGACATGGACGCCGCATCACTGATCGAGCGAAAAACGCTTGACCATATCGAAGACTTCCAACCTGGTGACACAGTCACGGTTAACCTCCGCATTGTCGAAGGCGACCGACAGCGTGTACAGGCTTTTCAAGGCGCTGTTATTTCTGGCAAGCACCGAGTTGAACGGAACCCTCTCCCGGGTGACACGTTCATGGTTCGCCGAGTTTCATACGGCGTGGGCGTAGAGCGAATCGTTCCGTTCCACTCACCAAACGTTGACTCGGTCAAAGTCGATCGACGAGGAAAGGTACGACGCTCACGCCTCTACTATCTTCGTGGTCTCACTGGCAAGAAGGCCAGAATTAAGGAACGTCGATAGTCACATTTCGACATTATGTGTCGAATTTTAATTTGAATGCCCTCTCCCTGAAACGGGAGAGGGTTTTTTATTTCTGTGTGTCAGCGTAGTTTGATCAGGCTAGGCTTGAGCAGATAATTGCCAGTACCGTTAGATCATTTTAAGTGACCCAATGTTACGGAGTAGGTTTTAAGTGCGATTCGCAGAAGTAGCAGTCGATTTTCCCGACGAACACTCGCGCACGTTTACTTACTCGATTCCTGAAACTTTGACCTTGGTGGTTGGCGACTTGGTGTGGGTTCCATTCGGTTCTCGAACCATTCAGGGCGTGGTGTTCGAAACGATTGCGACGGCGGAAACCGAACTCGAAAAGATTCGACCTGTCACTGCCCGGACGGTTGATGGCCCGTTCGTTTCTGAACATCTCATTCGCGTAGCTAGATGGGTAGCCGAGTTCTACCGAACTACGCTATTCACAGCTTGTTCGCTACTACTTCCCCCCGGCGCATCGTCCCGGCTGCGAACTTGGATTTCGCCCGGAGTGATATATCGGGAGCTTTCTAATCGCGAACAGGCTGCGGTTAGCTATGTCATTGAAAACGACCGAGCTCCGAAGTCACGAGTAGCGAGACGATTAGGTTTAGGCGGTAGCCAAATAGTCGACCGACTAGTTAGGCAGCAGATATTTTACGCCGAATCTGAATGGGAGAAGCCTCGAGTATCAGCGGTCTATTCAAATCGAATCGAACTTGCTGTGAGCGAAACTGAGGCTCAAAGTCTTGTCTCTGAACATGCTGAAACTCGTTCTCACAAGCGTTCTGATCTGCTCGAATGGTTCCTTACTGGGAAAGTTGCCCAGACCAAATCAGCACTTAACGAGCAGTTTGGGATTACTGCGGTTAAATGGGCGTTTGGTGAAAACTTGCTCAGTACTCGAAAAATTCGGCGTGATCGTGATCCTTTAGCCGGCTACTTTTTCCAACAGGAATTTGCCCACTCACCAACGGAACTGCAAAAAAACGCAATTGATAAAATCGTTGCTCAGATCATCACCACTCAACCCGCCTCGAATCCGAGTGATCGGCAATTTCTCCTTCATGGAGTCACAGGTTCCGGTAAGACAGAGGTCTATCTTCAGGCAATCGAAGCGTGCATTGCAGTCGGTAAACGAGCGATGTTCCTTGTGCCTGAAATCGCCCTCACGCCGCAAACGCTACGTCGGATTGCATCACGTTTTCCAGGCAAGGTTGGGATACTCCATTCAGGTTTGACGATAGGGCAGCGGTACGACCAATGGTGGCGAGTGAAAAACGGTGATTTTCCGATTATTCTTGGCTCGCGAGGAGCTATATTTGCGCCTATTGATAACCTTGGCCTAATCGTGATCGATGAAGAGCATGAATGGACGTATAAGCAGGGCGATCAAACACCTCGATACCACGCTAGGACAGTTGCTGAACGAATATCGGAAGAGACCGGAGCAACTCTAGTTCTCGGAAGTGCGACACCTGAAATTTCCAGCTACCGAGCCGCCAAAGCCGGGCGCTATCAATTACTGACACTTCCTGATCGTGTCGGCTCGTCTCAAAGCACGGAAGATGACGCCGGAGATAGCGATAGAAACGAATCAGTCTTGAGCACTACTCCTTCGATGGCGAAGGTCGATATCGTCGACATGCGAGATGAGCGATCCGACGGGCATTTTGAGATGCTCAGTCGCAAGTTAATCGATTCTATGCACGATGCCCTTCATGTTGGTGGAAAGGTAATTCTTTTTCTGAATCGACGTGGTTCCGCATCGTTTATTCAATGCAAGGATTGTGGACAGGTTCGGCAATGCAAAAGATGCGACACCTCACTAACATTTCATCGTAATGCTGAAGATTCACGAGCACAAAACGGCAAACTAGTTTGCCACTACTGTAGCTACACAGTTAGTGCAGGTACGAAGTGCCCGTCATGCGATGGGAAACAGATGCATCGGTCATCGCCCGGCACGCAAATGGCAGTCGAGGCCGTGAATCAATACTTTCCGAAAGTAGAAGTGCTTCGCTGGGATTCCGACATTGCCAAAACGGCCGCCGATCACCAGCGGATAATGGACGAATTCGTTCAGAGCAAAGCAGGCGTTCTAGTGGGGACTCAGATGGTCGCCAAAGGGCTCGACATTCCTAGTGTCACGTTGGTTGGGGTTATCTCCGCCGACACAGGTCTTGCTGTTCCCGATTTTAGGGCAGGAGAGCGGGCGTTTCAGGTTCTAGCTCAGGTCGTTGGAAGAAGTGGCAGGGGAGCATGGGGCGGTCGAGCTGTTATCCAAACGTTCAATCCCGATCATTACGCTATTGTTGCCGCTGCCGATCAAGACTACGAAATGTTTTACGACACCGAGATACGACTACGAGCGTCACAGGCGAATCCTCCGTTTACTCGATTACTTAAATTGATGCACTCAGCAGGTAATGACGAAATTGCTAAAGCTGAGGCCAAACGAATGGCGAAAGCTCTATTGGATGCGAGAGAAGCTCATGGCGAAACTGGCATTGAAGTCATTGGCCCAACGCCCGGATACCCAGTAAAAATGCGGAATATGTACAGGTGGCAAATCTTGCTCAAGGGATCACATCCTGAGAGACTTCTAGAACTGGTTCCGAGTGGTTCGCTATGGGCAGTCGATGTCGATCCGGCTTAGTCGGGTGTCGGTAAACGCTACTCGGCGGTTTCTCTTAACAAAATTAATATGAAGTTCCGTAACGTACAGCCTGCGGAACATAGAAGGATAGAAAGTGTCAATTAGGCGAATCAGGGTGTTTCCCGATCCGATTCTGCGCAAGAAGTGCAGAGTAGTTCGCCGCGTTGACGACAAGGTAAAAAAACTCGCCGCAGACATGATTGAAACCATGGATACAGTGGGCGGAGTAGGTCTCGCTGCCAATCAGGTTGGCGCACTTCAACGAGTAGTAACACTTCATTTACCCGGCGACGAAGACGCGTTCGTACTTGTTAACCCTGAAATTCGGGAAACCCAAGGAGAGCGAGAAGTTATCGAAGGATGCCTTTCGTTTCCCGGATACGAAGGAATAGTCACTCGTTCTGTCACCGTCAAAGCGCGGTGGCTCGATGAGAACGGCTCAAAGATGAAGATAACGACCGAAGATCTGTTTGCCCAGGCACTTGAACACGAAGTCGACCACCTTAATGGCATTCTCTACGTCGATCACCTTCTCGCCCACGAAAAACTGGCAGCGGCTGGAAGTCACGTAGAAGACGGCGAACCGCACATGCACGACGTCGAGGTCGAAGTACACGCCGATCATAGCGACGACGATACTAAACCTGAGGAATCCGACATCGAAGTGGTTCACAGCACTATTAAATTCAACGATCTGTATTCGGAATCGTCGGTCGATCAAATGGAGTACGACTTACGGCAAGCTGGGTTCGTCATCGATGTACCAAAAAGTACTGCTCATACCCACGATCACATTGAATCGGACGATCCTCACTTAGATGGCGGCGTAATTCTTGGCCCCGACCATTCGCATTAGACGGCTCATCTTGGAACCATAGAACAGAAAAATAATGCTAAAACGTAAGCCTAATCTCTAAGCAAATTTACATTGAGCCGGTGCTATACTTTTTTCTTGTCTGAATTCATCCGAGGCCATGCCACGGTGTGAGCCAGCAATTTCAAGTTTTGATCGATGTCGCTGTTTGAGTCAATTTCGACAAGGCGGTATCGGAAGTTCGTGCTAGCAAGATGCTGACGGCACCAGATTGGTGAATCAACGTCAGGATAAATCACATAGACACGCCGCCTGTGCGGCGCGTTTCGCGTAAGAGCCTGGAACTATTGAGTAGATTCAGAGGCCTAGTCCTCATTGCAATATTGGTTGTCACTTCGGTTGTTGTATTGGCAATTTCCGAAGTTAGTGTCCTCGGTTTAATCCGTGGTGGAGACAGCCCGTTGGGCCTGACTCTCGGACTCGACCTGGAGGGTGGAACGCATCTCGTTTACGAAGTCGTTCCCGAAGATGGGAGAGAGCCGACTCGTGAGGACATGGAAGGTGTAAGAAACATCATCGACAAACGTGTCAACGAGTTTGGTGTGAGCGAAGCTAGCGTTCAACTACTCGGTGGCGGTGTCGACTCTGTCGCTAACAAAGTATTGGTTCAGATTCCGGGCCAAACCGGCGCATCTATTACATTGAACTTCGGTGCCAATACCGTTAGTGCAGGGACGCTCGAAGCGTTCTTCCAGAACGAACTTGGTCGACCAGACGCATCGGTGAAAGAAAACGAGAACGGTTCTCTCACGGTACAGCTCGACGATATCCGAGCAGAAGTTCTCGATGCTGCTGGCAATGTTGTAACCGAGAACGAAGCCGACTTATGGCGTGAAGCAATTATTGCTCATTACCCAGTCGCACTTCAGGTCGGATACGTGGTTCCGCAGGTTGATCCACCGGTGATCAGCGATGACACTGAAATCGACCCAAGTCCTGCTGAGGACATAGAAACTCTTCCTACACTTGAAGAGGTTCAGGCCGCCTTCGCTTCGGTAGGTCGTTCAGATGCTGACGTACAGCAGGCTGACGGGGCTGAAGGTCTTTTCTCAGTTCTGATGTACGGTCTCGATATAACTTCTACTGATGATGACGGTAACCCGATTCTTGGTGAAGACCAGCGAATTCTCGGTGCTCTTCGTGAAATAGGAAACATTCAGTTCACTTCCAGACAGGGCACACTCACTCAGTGGATTGAGGGTGGTGGAGTTCAGGAAGCTAAAGCCGTTATAGGTTCTACAGCAAAACTTGAGTTCCGATACAGGGAGTGTGGTGACGCCCTTGCTCCTTCCAATGACATTCCTTGGCCGCCAGATGGGCTATCCCCTGAAGAGTGGGCTTCAGAGCGATGTACTAATCCTGCCTACTTCAATGAAACAGCAACGGAAATCGATCCTGCCGATCTTGATGATGCATTCCCCGAGGTTTCGCAGGGAACTATCCCGCGACCAATCGTTACTCTCGTGTTCAACGATAAAGGTGCAGACGCATTCTTCGAAGTGACCGACCGAGTATCCCGACAGAGTGACCGTTTGGCTATCTACCTCGATAATGAGGAACTCGTTGCTCCTGGTGTGAGCTCCGGTGGTATCTCAGGTGGTCGAGCGATCATCGAGGGTGGTAGCTTCACTACAGAGCGAGTGCGTACAATCGCAATTCAACTCCGATCTGGTGCACTGCCTGTCGAACTTGAACTTATTCAGGAACGGAACGTCGACGCTGTGCTCGGTAAGGACTCTCTACAGAAGAGCCTTATCGCCGGTGGTGTTGGACTTGCTCTGCTCTTACTCTTCATGATTGCTTATTACAAGGTCCCTGGCCTAGTAGCTGCGATCGCCCTTGTTGCATACACGATCATGCTGCTTGGTATATTCAAGATGCTGCCTGTAACTCTGACACTTTCAGGTGCTGCAGCGGTCATCCTGTCCCTTGGTTTCGCAGTGGATGCAAACGTTCTAATTGCAGAGCGTACTAAGGAAGAACTACGATCTGGTAGGAGCCTGTTGGCTGCTATCACCGCCGGATTCGATCGTGCATGGCCATCAATTAGAGATGGAAATATGTCGACGATCATCGTAGCAATTGTTCTCTTCTGGTTCGGTGATCGTTTCAGCACTAGCGTTATGCAGGGCTTCGCTCTGACACTCGCGATTGGTGTGCTGTTGAGTATGTTCACCGCATTCTTCGCCAGCCGCTTGCTGCTTCGATTGCTTGCATCTACGGGATTGGGTAACAACCCTAACCTGTTCGTACCTGTGCGTGGTCAAAGTGATACCAGCGACTCAGTGGCTGGAGGTAACTCCTAATGGACATCGTTGGAAAGCGCCGAATCTTCCTAACTATTTCGATAGTTCTTGCTGCACTTTCGGTTGTGATTCTAGGAACTTCAGGTTTGAAATTAGGTATCGACTTCACGTCGGGTAGTACCGTCACGTACCAGTTCTCCGATAGCGAAACTGCAGCTGCAGACGTTACCGGTGCTTTGAATGATTCTGGCCATCCTGAAGCAATTGTTCAGGCGCTTGGTGACAATCAGTTCTTCATTCGTACTGACGACCTCGGCGTAGCTGGCCTAGACGACGTGAATATCGAAATTCTGAAACTTGATCAAGGTGCATATGTTCTCGACACTTCAACCGTCGGAGCTTCTGTTGCTGAAGACACAGTTCAGAACGCGATTACAGCCGTTATCGTTGCTGCAATCTTCGTAATGATCTACATCATGTACGCGTTCCGGTCGGTGCCTAGTTCGTATAAGTATGCCTTCGCAGCTGCCATTGCTCTTACACACGATGTTGTGATTGTTCTCGGGATATTCACTGTTCTTGGAATTGCAATCAACGCTGAAGTCAATGCGATCTTCATAGTGGGCATTCTTACTGTGATCGGTTACTCCGTGAACGACACGATAGTGATCTTTGACCGAATTCGTGAAAACGTGACTCTGGCTCCCGGTAGGGAATTCAGGACTACAGTGAACATTTCGATCAACGAATCGATTACTCGTTCATTGGGCACTAGTATCACCACCATCACTGTGATTACGGCTATGTTGCTGTTTGGTGGAGCTTCTTTGCGAGACTTCCTCATCGTGCTACTTCTCGGGGTTCTGGTGGGAACTTACAGCTCGATGTTTGTGGCTGCTCAGGTTCTTGTACTTTGGGAGCGTCGGTCGTTCCTTCCGTGGCGCAAAGCCGCTGCTACAAACTCTTAACTCTTAGTTCGAAGTCGCACCCACAAGATTATTCGACTACCATGCGCCGATCGGGCGCGGTAACTGGGCGTGTCTTTGTGTTCAAAAGGAACGGTTTCGAATGCTGATAGGCGCGCACGTATCTGCTGCTGGAGGGGCAAATAAAGCCATTGTCCGAGCAGAAGAAATTGGAGCAGAATGTTTCCAAATATTCGCTTCGTCACCACGAATGTGGTCCGCAAAACCTGTCGCTGACGCAGTAGTGGAAAAGTACGCCGCTGAAATGAAGCGGACCATGATGGGGCCAACTGTGCTTCACGGAAAATATCTCGTAGCGTTAGGTTCAGTCGACCCTGAACTTCTGGCGAAGTCGGAAACTGCACTCAGCGCAGATATCGCAGCGGCAAACAAGCTCAGTGCATTGGGCGTTATTTTTCATCCTGCAAGCCACCGCGGGCAGGGATTTGAAGCCATCATAGATCAGTTTGCTGTATCGGTTCGCAAAGTTCTCGACAATGAACCCGGTGATTCGCTTCTCATGCTCGAAACCAGCGCTGGCGCTGGCGATCACATCGGTTCAACGTTCGCTGAACTCGGTACGTTGATAAAGGCAATCGGAAATGACCGAGTGGCTGTTTGTCTGGACACACAGCACGTGTTCGCTGCCGGGTACAACATCGCCGTAGCCGACACACTTAACGCGGCAATCGACGAGTTCGATAAAGAGATTGGTATTGACCTTCTCAAAGCAGTGCACGCCAACGATTCGATGCGAGAACTAGGAACGTCGGTTGACCGTCACGAGAACATCGGAGACGGCCTAATTGGAACTGCAGGCTTCTCAACCATCATGTCCCATGAAGCATTCCAACGTGTGCCGTTCTACTTGGAAGTACCCGGTACCGGCAAGAGCGGACCCGACAAGCCGAACATCGATCGATTGAAAGCCATTCGGTCTCAGGTGGGTGCTGGGTAGTATGCCGATCCACGTGAGCACTGAAATTTTTGAAGATCTTGTACGGGATGCGATTATGTCTTTGCCTGGCAAATTTCTTATGAAAATGGAAAATATCAGCGTTATAGTTGGAGGCAGTGCTACGCCTGATCAGATGGCTGAAAACGATCTACAACCCACCGACATTCTCTACGGTCTTTACGAAGGTGTGCCGCTTACCGAGCGAGGTGGCTATGTTCCTCCTTTACCCGACATCATTACGATCTTCCAAAATCCGATCGAGCACATGTCACACACGCAAGAAGAGCTAGAGAATCAAATCGCAATTACTGTCAGGCACGAAGTTGCGCATTTCTTCGGCTTCAATGACTCCGAAACTGAAGAAATGGGACTTGGTTGATGCCGAAAATTGTTATCGCTGCGTTCGACGGACTTCAGCGGTCGCAGGTTTCCCTCGAACTCATGCCGGTCGTAAGCGCACTCGCCGACAAGGGCGTTAGATTCCAGCACAATCACGCTGTATTTCCTACTGTTACTCGAGCAAATTCGGCAAGCTTGGTAACTGGTGTCACACCCGGAAAGCACGGGCTCACTGCCAATAAATCGGTGTACAGCGAATACTCGCCGACCGAAGTCGTTGATGCGCTAATTCCGAAACTCGCGGAGATCAATGATCTGACCGACGGTGGGCTACTGTTTGTCCCGACTTTGGGCGAGCTTATTAGTCAAAAGAATTTGAAGTGGGTATCAGTGGTCGGTGGTACGAGCGGGAACGCGTTCGTTCAACACCCAAACGCTGCGAAGTACGGAGACGTAATAATTCATCCGGAATTCACAAATCCACCTGAGCACCACTCGATAATCACTAACAAGTTCGGTGCGTGGCCAATAAAGGAAGCGCCAGCGACCGCTCTGGTTGAGCGCACGGCTGATGTGGCTATCGAATACGCACTTAATGTGCTAAATCCTGATGTATTACTCGTTTGGTTTCCTGAGCCTGATACATCGCAACATGCTTACGGTGTCGACAGTACTGAAGCCCGACAAATGTATTCGCTCGCCGATGCAAATCTCGGAAAATTGCTTGAATCAATTTCAAAGGGTGGTGAAGAAGCCGACGTATTTGTTGTTTCAGATCACGGCTATTCGACAATAGATTCAGTCATAGATGTACACGTAGAACTTGCGTCAGCGGGATTTTATCCCGATCAAGGTGCCCGATCTGTGGTGGCCGCCGAAAACGGTGGTTCTGTATTGTTATATCTGCCACAAAAGAACGATCAATTGGCAATCGACCTCGTCAACTGGCTTCACGCTCAAGATTGGGTCGGTGCGATTGCAACTGACATCGCTGCGGTGGCGAACCATAAATTTGCCAGCATTAGTGATATTGGACTGAATGGTCAGCGATCGCCCGATGTGGTTGTGACAATGCGATCAGTCGAAACAGGACAATCGGCTCCATTGGAACGTTCCGGAACCGCTACTGGCGGTGTTATCGGGGTCGGTTCGCATGGAGGAGGTAGTCCAGCTGAACTACACAACACACTGATTGTCAGTGGCCCATCATTCCTTTCCAATTCCTCCGGGATTCGCTCTCAAATTGCCAGCGGTAATATTGACGTCGCTCCGACCGTGCTGGAACTACTTGGAATTCCGGTACCGACTCATATGGAGGGGCGGATTCTCACGGAAGCCCTCGTCGGAGGTACGGCTCCGATAGTGCCGGCGTCACCGAACTCGTCTGAACAGTCACCAATAGTTCGTACTGCGACTACCGGCGAAAAAACATATGTCTGTGAGTTCGGGTAAGGCAGTAATCTACACAGTTTTTTTATAAGCCCACACCGATTCTGTACCTTTCGTTATGTTTTTAGCAAGGGCTATATTAGAACGTTGCCTGACGATTCTTCAGGGTAATAATGACCGGCACTAATCTAGGCATTGAAAAAAATGAATTGGAGGCAGTGTTCGAAAGTTTCTACCCGAGTAAATCCGCCAGAATTTCTATAGTGAGTGGCTCGCATCTTGGTCTATCTATCGCCAAAGGATTCGTTGAATCACAAGTTGGGCGAATCTTGATCCAGAGCAAGTTTAGCGAAGGAACACGGTTCATGTTCACGCTTCCTACTGCGTTGGTTTTTCACGGTCGTCAAAGTTGATTCCTAACTTATTATCTAACGAACCGAGAATCACCGGTTCGACGAGTCAACCCCTTTGAATCCATGTGTTCCAAAATTGCGAGTGTGTACTTGCGACTTGTACCGAATAGTGCGCGGACACCCGTGATAGTAATTTCACTGCCGTCAGAACCGGCATCCAGAATTTTCACTTCTATTTCAGCGTAGGCGTCAACTCCATAAACAATATCTCCGCTGATTCGAACTACATCGCCTCGTTCGGATAGAAACTGGAGAAGTTCGATATCGATGAGGCGTTCGGTCGATGGGCTGTAGCGGTCGGTGGATATAAAGCTGAGATATTCCTTCGCTTCAGCTTCTTGCGCGTGCGTTAGCGAAGGTGTGTGGGTGGGGATACAAATCGACGCCTCATTGGTCGAAACCAGGCCCGCAGCGATCATCGACTGTAAAACTGCAACAAAAGGAGCTGTTTTCAGTTTGATCTGCCCACGAAAGTCTTGAAGTGGCATTCCTTGTCGAAGCGGATATGAAATATGAAACTGCGCCAACGTTCTTGAAGCGGTATCGGTGATTCTCTGCCAACCGCCAGTCGAAATAGCGTAATCGAGATCTGTTCCTAGTCGCTTCACACGGCCTTCGGATTCGAGCACAACAACGGCAGTAACGCTCGCAGCATGGCTTGTTCCTGTAGTGCCAGCCAATTGAGCTGATGTTGCTGGCTCTATGCCTATAAGCGCGTTGAACGCAATATCCTCGCTTGATCCACTAGCAATCGTTTTAAGCAGTGAAATTGTATCGGTGTCGTTTCGTTTCCGGCGCGGTGCGTTCGGTTCCAAAACTTGCCCGCCGCCAAGAGTGTTCTCTGTATCTCGCACGACAAACGAATCACCACGCACTACTGGAATTCTGTCTTGAGTTCTCAATTGAACCCAACCGGTAGAACCCGGTAGTATTTCGCTTCCTTCCAGCACTCGAATAGTCGCCGGTACTTCTCGAGTGCCAGCGAACAGCGTTACCTTGTGATTGTGCCTAATGGGTCTGGGCGCATCTGGGATAACCCTAAATGTTGCGTCGAATGCTGTGGAAGGATTAAGCCATTTAGTATTGGTTAGGAGATCGCCACGCAGAATATCTGCGTGATCGATTCCGCTAAGGTTTACTGCCAATCGAGTGCCTGGTCTGACCTGATCTAACGATTCTTCATGTACCTGCAGGCTGCGTATTCGAGCCTTAAGTCCGGCGGGAAGAATCTCGACTTCTTGTCCCGTCTTGAGCGAGCCACCAGCGAGCGTACCGGTCACAACTGCACCGAAACCAGTAATAGTGAATGATCTGTCGACAGGTAATCTTGCATTTCCGGTGTTCTCGTGTGGAGGAAGTTCGGATATCAGCTTATCTAGAGCAGCACGAAGTTCGTCGAGACCTTCGCCATTTTCTGCTGAAACAGTTACGACCTCAGCGTTGGCAAGCGACGTCCCTTCAAGCGATTCCTGAACATCGAGCGTAATTAGATCGAGCCAGTCCTGATCGACCAAATCTTTCTTCGTCATAACGACAATACCAGTCTCTATCCCAAGCAGATCGAGAATGGCTACGTGCTCGCGTGTTTGCGGCATCACTCCTTCGTCGGCAGCAACTATCAGCAGGGCTGCGTCGACCCCACCCGCACCCATTAGCATATTTTTGATGAAGCGCTCGTGTCCGGGCACGTCAACGATGCTTATCTCGATTCCGGAAGGTAGTTCAAGCCAAGCGAATCCGAGCTCGATGGTCATACCCCGAGTCTTCTCTTCGCGTAGTCGATCCGGGTCGATACCGGTCAACGCCTGAATCAGCGTCGACTTGCCGTGATCGACATGTCCCGCTGTGCCAACAACAAACAATCTGAGAGACCTTCGTTTCGCTGTAACCTAAGCTCTGTGAAGCCAGAGCAGGTCGAATAATTATGACCGTAATCTGTGCATGTCGAATATTAGATGCACCAGAGGCTATATGCGACCAATCGGCAACGATAACACTGACTAAGTTCAAATCGCCAATGCTCAGTCTTCGTCGTCGCCATCACCGATGAATTCAGCGAAGACTTCATTACCCAATAATCGCCCATGTTCGCTTAGCCGCAACGTGTCATTGGTGACTTCAACCAATCCTAAATTCAGAAGACGTTTAACTTCATAGGGGAAGACGATATCTGAACCCACCCCGAATCGCTTCTCGAACCGATTGTGAGACACACCTTTATTCAGGCGCATGCCCATCATCATAGTTTCTGCCACATCGATAGCTGGAGTAGTGAAGGCTACATCTTCAACGGGGCCAGATGGGGTTCGCATTAACGCGACGGGGTCAGATCCAACCAATTTGTAATTTTTGCCAATGACAGTGACATAACGACGAGGTGATTTTAGGTTAGCGAATCGCTGACCCGCAATCCAAGAGTGGGCACCAGGCCCAACTCCCAAATACGGTTCGTTGAGCCAATAGAGTAGATTGTGTTGCGACTCTAAATTCGGTTTCGACCAGTTCGATATTTCGTACTGTATAAAGCCATTTACATCCAATCGACTCTGCGCCTCTTCGTACATGTCGGCTGCAAGATCGTCGTCTGGAATCGGGGTTTTTCCGATGGCGACGTCTGCCGCCAGCGGTGTGCCCTTTTCGATTTGCAACGAGTAGAGAGATATGTGATCTGGATCAAGCCCAACAGCTTCGTCGAGGGTGTGGGACCACTGCTCGGCCGATTGATACGGCAGCCCGTAGATCAAATCTATCGATTGATTGCGGAATCCTGTGTCGCGTAGTGTGCGATACGCTTGCTTCGCTTCGAGCGCTGTGTGCCTGCGACCTAATAATGACAATAATCCATCGTCGAAGCTCTGCACACCCATCGAAATGCGGTTCACACCCGACGCCAACCAGCGGTCGGATTTCTCCGCAGTCACATCTCCGGGATTGCACTCCATCGTGATTTCAGCAGATGGCTCAACTTGGAATGAAGATCGAATTGTTTTGTGGATGTCTTCGAGGTCACTGGTTGGTATATACGAAGGGGTACCTCCTCCGAGGAAGATCGTTTTGACGGGAGGTTGAGACAGTAGAGTTCCCCAACCTCTTAATTCATCCTGAAGCGACACCACATAGCCCGAGATCTGATCTTCGATCCCGGAGTAGGTGTTGAAATCGCAATACGGACACTTGGTCTGGCAGAACGGCACATGGAGATACAGCCCGATTCCGGATCTGTAGTTCGGTGGATTGTGTTTAATCTGCGCCAGGTTTGGCATTCATTCTCCGTCGGAGGCGTAGCGTTCAGGCTGTTCTGAATTGACTACGAGCCTGGTGTCCACAGTCCTGAGCCGCCATTGTCCTGGTCTGTAGGACCGGATGCGGTTGGTGCCTCGCCTGCAGCAGCACGAGCCTGTTCTTCAGCCATCTGCTGTTGAATGGCTTGGTTTGCTTGCTCTACCCATCGACTCAATTCATCAAGTTCTGGTGGCGAAACGATGAATCGCTCGACACCTTCAGGAAGTTCAATGTTCTGGTCGCCAGTGAGCAAAACAGCAGCTTCCGATTCGAGAATGCCTTCCGACAGTCGTTGTGACATATGAGCGATTCGCTTATCGGCTGCTTCTGTGTAATGAGCCTGAATAGTGTCGGCAACGTTTCTGTTGATTAGGCCGCTCTGTAGGCATCGACCCCAGTCGATTACCTGACCGAACAAATCAGTGTCTTCGAGTTCTTCAAACACCGCTCCGGCAAACACACGTCGCTGAACGAAGCTGTGTGCTGCAGGGTTCGATTGCTGAACCATCAGCATCGCGTCGTCACCTCGACCAATTACGCCTTCAGCAAAGATTCGCATCACAATTCCGGCTTTCGCCTCAAGCTGTGAAACCTGCTGTTCAACAGCTGCCCAGTAGGCGTTATAACGCTCTTCGAAACCTGCGGGCGCACCCGGTGACGGCTGAACCAACGTCACTATGTACACCTTGCGACTTGTCATAATATCGCCTGCAGGGGTTTTACCGATATTGCCTAATTCTTCAGCAGCCATGATCTTCCTTTTGCTAATACTTAAAATTCGTGAGATTGAATTTACACCGAGAACAAGAAATTCAAAATATCGCCGTCTTGCACGATATATTCGCGACCTTCTTGGCGGAACTGCCCGCGTTTGCGCGCTTCGGCCATAGTTCCGGCTTCAATGAAATCTTTGTAGGCGACAGTTTCAGCGCGGATGAACCCACGTTCGATGTCGGAGTGAATAACGGCTGCCGCTTTTGGAGCTAGCGCACCGATCTTGACAGTCCAGGCTCGAGTTTCATCTTCACCTACAGTTAGAAACGAGTTTAGGCCAAGAACTTTGTAAGACACCTTGATCATTCGAGAAAGTCCAGACTCACCGGCATCCAGACCAGCTCGCATCTCGTTTTCTTCCTCTTCAGACATGCCGACAAGCTCGGCTTCGAGGCTACCGCAGATTGCGGCTCCTCCGGTCAAACGACCGTCTAGCAGACCCGCTAACTCTTGCTCGAGTTCATCAGTATTGGCGACATCATCTTCACCGATATTTAGTGCGACTAATAACGGTAGGCTGCTCAGCGTGAAGGTATCGGACATTGCTTTGATTTCTGAAGGCTCAAGATCACGATCCCGAATGGCGATTCCGTTTTCCAGATCACCTTGTATTCTCTTGAGAATATCGATGTTCTTGTCCGCTTCGTCGCGATCAGAAACCTTCATAGTCTTGAGACTTCCAGTTAAACGCTCAACACGACGTTCCAGCAGTGCGATGTCGGCAAACAAAATGTCGAACGCTACTTTTTCGATGTCACGTTTGTAGTCGACCGTGCCTTCGAGGTGCGGAACTGATCCATCCTCGAATGCCCGAGCCACGTGCAATATAGCGTCGACCTGTTGAAGCTGAGCCATCGCTTCGCCTTCGAAAAGTTCACCCGAGCTACTACCCGGAAGGTCGACGTATTGAACTTCGGCGTAGATCGTCTTCTTGGACTTGAACATCTTGGTGAGGATGTCGACCCGTTCGTCGGGAACATGCGCGACGCCGATGTTTGCTGAACGAGTAGCGCCGAAGCCACCAACATCAGCTTTACCGCGTGTCAGTGAGTTAAATATCGTTGTCTTGCCGCTAGCGGGCAGACCGAGAATGCCGATCTTCATAAGTCGTTAGTATTGGTCAGTCTTGTTTATCGAGAAACGGCGAAGTTGGTGTTCCAACTGCACCGGCTGTTAATCGTAACGCCGGAGTAATGTAATTTCTCAGCTATTTTTCTTCGTCGCTGTCTTGGATCTGTTCATTATCAACATATCTGAACTCGGCATCGACGGTTTTACCGTCTGTCGGTTCATCTTGATTTGGGTTATGGGTATTTCTGAAATCGAACGGGTTCTGCCCGCCTAATCCCTGTTCGTCTTGCATTTTGCGTAGCTTTCTCCCGATAGTCTGGTCGAGTACGACGTACCTCGGCGATGCCAATATAAACAAGAGGAACAGAATCACTGTGACGATCAAATCATCGAATTGCCCGAGCACGGGACGCCAATCGGCAATGAAGTCGTATGGCGAGATGATGTAGGCGACCGCCAAGAGCGGGATAGTTTTCGTGAAAACTGGTACGCGCCTGTCAAGCAGCAGTCTCCACACCAATTTTATGAATGGAAGGACAACCGAGCGTATCGCCAACAGTCTGAGCATGTTAGAAAGTGTATCGATAGAATCGACTGTAGCGTAGCCCATTCAGCTAATTCTCAGGAAATCGTAAAGCTCATGATCAGAGTCCTGCACGGTGAAGACGAATACGCAAGGTCGGAAGCCCTCATGAAAATTCGTGAATCGGCTGCACTAGTGGAAGTGCGCGACCCGAATACCACTGTATTTGAAGGTCGTGGATTCAAGCTGAATGATGTTATTGGCGCAGCACAGTTCGTTCCGTTTATGGCAGATCGCCGAGTTGTAATCGTTTACGGCGTGTTGGGTCGAATTCAGAAGCGTGACAAATCACTGGGTGACGAATGGCGTCAACTGACTGACAGGCTCAGCGAAATTCCTGCTACGACCGAGTTAGTTTTTGTTGAAGAAGTAAGCCTTCGTGACAACGGATTGGCTCTAAAATTGGTCGGCCCGAGCGCACGGATTCAGCAATATCGAACGATGCGCCGACCAGAGCTTGAAATTTGGGTGCGAGATCGATTCGCTTTCTATGGCGCCAAAACTAATCGAGATGCCGTTGCCCGAATGGCTTGGCTTGCCGGTATGGATACTCGCTTACTTGACCAAGAAATAAAGAAATTAGCCTTATACGCGGGGAACCGAGAGGTTACATCGGAAGATGTCGACCTCATGGTTTCCGACGCTAAGGAAGCCAACATCTTCGCTGCCGTAGATGCCGTGTTAGAACGCCGGCCGGCTGTGGCTATGAAGCTGCTCTACTCGCTGTTATCAGGTGGATCGACCGTCCAAAGTATCTTGTCAATGCTGGCAAGACAAGTACGACTGCTGATTCTCACGATAGAACTTCAGCATCAGGGCGTTCAATCTGAGGAATTAGGCAAACGAATAGGGCTAACAAATCGATACGCTCTCGATAAAACGATGCGCCAGTCGCAAAACTTTGGTGCTGATCATCTCGCCAATATTCTAAGGCGTTTGCTTGCGGCCGACCTCGCTATAAAGCAAGGTGAAATTGACGAACGTCTAGCAGTAGAAATTCTCGTTGGTGAACTTTCTTCCACTTGACATAGAAACCTCGGAGCATAGTTTCGACGTATCTGTGCTAGATGTGCCAAAGCATCAAAACCAAAAAGTGCCGATAATTGAGCGCATGCTGAACCGCCACCCCATATATATCCTCACGATCAGCCTAGTAGCACTGCTAGCAATCGCTTGCTCTGCTTCTGGCAACAATTTGCCAGATGCGACCGAAGTTCCGCCCGCCACCGAAGTTACTGGACCGACAGCCGAGCCGCTAGCGACCGACGTACCTCGAGCAACTGTCACCCCGACTCCTGAACCGCAAGGAACGGAAGTTCCCGAATCCGAGAGTGTCACTTTTTATCTGCAGGGCTTTAATTCCTTAGGCCGTGGCGAATATGTAGATGCCGAACGCACGTTCACAACTGTTGTCGAGCTAGAGCCAGAATTTGCTCGTGGTTGGGATGGCCGAGGCCAGGCATTTATGCTTCAAGGCAAGTACGACGAAGCGATGCTTGACTTCGATCGTGCAATTGAGCTCAAGCCAAATCTTTCAGTTGCATACGCTAATCGCAGTCTTACTCGAGTAGCGATGAGTGATTTGGAGGGCGCTGAACGTGATGCTCGTAGAGCATATGAACTCGATGATGAATCTGTTGCTGCTCACCTAGTGCTTGGTCGGGTCGAAGCGAATAAGGGCGACCCCGACAGCGCACTCGAATGGTTTGATCTAGCGGTTGCGACCGACCCCGAAGATGCCTCGACTTGGTGGTGGCGCGGAAGGTTCTACCGCGATGTCCTTGCCGCAGGAACCCCCGCACTGGAAGATTTCAACAAGGCTATTGAACTCGCACCGGCTCAGGCTGCTCTATATCTCGATAGGGCACAACTGTATATCTCCGCCGAAGTTGAACCTGAACTAGCTCGTGCTGATCTCGAAGAGGCGATTTCTTTATCTCAGGATCCCAAGTTGCCTACAATAATCGAACGTGCAGAAGAGCTAATCGCTGAACTCGACGATAACGCCGCTATAGTTCAGTAGTTGGCTTTCCTAGCATCCGGTAAAGTGCTACACGATTCACTTGTAAAACCAACTGGCGCGACCTAACAGATTTTGTAGGATCCACAATAGAGATTTAATCAAGTGTGATCAGAACTAGGCAGGCCTAGTCAAACGTCAGCATACGAGTTGGATTATCGACAAGAATCAGTCTAATGTCCTCTTCACTCATACCACGAGCTCGCATTCGAGGCACCACCCGAGTAAGGATGTGATCGTAGCCGTGTCCACCGTAGGTCTTTAGACGGTGCTTCGAGCAAACGTCATGAGCGAGCAATATTTTCCCGCGCTTTCCTTCCGACACCATATGCTCGACCATCTCTATCCGCTCATGATCCGCAGGCATGTACGATTCAGGAGCAAGAGGGTAGAAAGACGAGTCATGACCGAATAGGTCAAAGTTTAGATAAGCGCCAGTTGCGATAAGTTCGTTCAAAACTCCCCGGTCGTAAACCGTACGTTCGACATGACCCATCACCGTGCGTTCAACGTTCCCACCCCACTTATCGACCGCTTCGAGTATTTCGAGCGGCGCACGTTCACTGCGGCCTGGATGAATGAGTAGGGGAGCACCGGTTTCTCGTTGAGCGATTACTGCGGCTTCAAGAACCTTTTTCTCGGATTCGTGCCACGGATTTGAACAGCCGATTTCGCCGATGATACCTGATCGAATGCCGGTGTCGCCGACGCCCTGATCAATATCGTGGATGATCTGACCAGCGATTTGCTCTACTGTTAATTCATTCAGCTCGGGAGCGTGGGTCATGTGAACGTAGTTTCCAGCGCCCATCACAACGTTCAGACCTGTCGCACGTGAAATTCGAGCCAGTGCCATTGGGTCCCGCGCTAGTCCGACCGACGTCACATCGACAATCGTGCTTCCACCAGCGTTGAAATATTGTTGTACTTCCCATGTCGCAACATCCTCGTCGAGTAGCTGCAGATTGTCGCGGTTGCTTGTCCAGTTATATCGAACCCACCCGAGGTTTTCTAATGCAACCTTCTCGTTCATCAGCTTGCGATCCGAAGCCCCTTTTGGCTCGGTGAAAACAACACTGAAGTCGATCAGCAGGTGCTCGTGAGTAGTCGTAATCCCGACTTTTGCGGGTTCGATCGGACCAAGAACGGTCAGAACTTTGCGAGCGGCTCGGTGCTTCGGGACTGGATGAGAAGGTGAGGTCAATTAATTAGACTCTGTTGGATTTCTTTGTGCCGCAATCAAGCGGATGTTGTTGGTTGCTATTTAAATATCAATTTCGCAAAAATTCTATCGCACGAATCGAAGTCAGCGAACTCGATTAGGCGTCACGCCAAGTAACTTTTGGCTCCCAGCCAAGTATTCGTTTTGCCTTTTGGACCGAAATTGCCGACGTGTGACCTGGCATGGGTGATCGAATTTCGGCTTCAGGATAGACCTTTTTGATCAATTCTTCTGTTGGCTCATCAGCAGAAGTGTCTTCGCTATTAATGAAGAACGCTTCATGTCCACCGAAATCCACTTCGATTGCCAGCACACAGGCTCGTGCTGCTTCGGCGAAATCCGTCCAGCCCCAGAAATGCATGGCGTTGGTGCCATACGCACCGTGACGTTCGTCAGCGGCGTTGAGAGCAGTCTGATGATCCCTGTCCATCAAGCCGTGAAATCTCATCGAAGCGATTTGAACTTCACCGGGACGACGACGTACAAAACCTTCGCCCATTTGCTCGCCGATCCACTTGCCTTGCGAGTAAGCATCTTCGGCAAACGTTGGGTGCTCTTCATCCATCGGGAAGTACGCTCGAGGAGTAATCCCTTTCGAGAAAACTGCACCGACAGCGTTCACTGAAGAAGCCAGAACAATCTTGCTGATGCCGTTAATCTCGGCAGCTTCGAGAACATTCCAGTTGCCTGTCATATTGACTCGGAATACTTCGTGTTCAGGAGCGATGTGGGGGTTCGTAATCGCGGCCATGTGAATAACGGCGTCGCAGTTTTTCATTGCTGAAACAACTTGGCCGAAATCAGTTACATCCACAAACTTGAATGTGTAACCGGTAACACGGTGTTGCCTTGTGTCGTTGGGTGAATTTTGATCGACACCTACCACCTCATAACCGTTCTCTAATAGATCGTTGACTATGAATTGTCCGGCTCTCCCGGTTGCTCCGGTTACTAAAACGGTGGTCATGGATCGGTTGCGATTTTCTCTATGAGAGGGATTTGATTGGTTCGAACATAAAGCCCGTATCTGAGTATTTCAAAAACGGGCGCTTGCATGTTTAAGTTATAGCCAGCTAAGAATAACTGGTGGAGGTCGCAGACCTAATAGTCAAGATTAGAAAGTTGGCTCCATGCCAACGTCGAGGAATCCAATTGGGCCGCGATCGTCCGCGTACCAAAGACGATTGTCCTTGATGGTCATGCCGTGAACTTGAATCGGGTCAAGAACCCTGAAAGCGTCAAAGCAACGTCCATCTTCGAGTCGATGTCGACTAACAACTCCGAAAGCAGTGTCAGCTATCCAAATGTGGCCTTCTTCTTCAGCCCAAGCCAGACCGTGCACACGGAATCCAGGAGCTTTCATTCGGTGAATTTCCTGAAAGTTAGAGGTGTCGATTACGTGGACGAACTGTGAAGGAGGCGAAGCGACGTACAGATTGCCGTCTTTCCACTCAAGACCGTGATCGCCCGTAGGCTCCGACTTACGTCCAGCCTGTTCGTCGAGATGCTCACGAGTGGCATTGATTCCAGCACCGGGAGAGGGGTAGACCTCAATAGTCTTACCAGTATTCATGTCGAGTTGGTAGATCTCACAGCTATAGGTTGAAGCGACCCAGATATAGCCATCACCAATTGTGATTCCGCTTGACGCCTCAGTATCGGTTGGCAGATCGACTAACACGTCACCGGTTGCCCAATCAACTTTGTAAATATGATCGTCGCCCTGATCGATGATCCACAGACCATCGTCTGCAGCCTGAAGTCCGTTCGGCTTAGGTCCCGGTGCATTGAACTGGAAGATCGTATCGGCGATTTTGTGCGGCATGAGGTAACTCGTTTATTAAATACGTAAGTGGCGTGCGGCAGCAGTGTAACGCGCTAGTGTAGTGTACGGTGCGCAGATTCCGATCCGTTCGACATACTGGCTCCTGTGGAGTGATATTCGGCGGGGACTAGACGGGCTAGGCTTGTTTACTAACCGTTGGCAGTTGCGATTACACCGGCTTGTGCACTTTGATCGACTGTATCAAAGGGTAGCAATCATCTTTTCTATCAGGCATGTTCCATAGAACATTTGCGGCAGGACCCATGATTTGAAATGCATGCCAAAGAACAACCTTGTATTCGTCCGAATCCCGATGAATCGGAAGTTAGTCGTAACAGTTATATCGATTCTCTGTCTAGCACTCGCCTAGTGGCATTTGAAAACCTTCAACGTGTTGCGATATAACTGAGGGATCTTACGTCTAAGGGTGGAGCGGTCCGTGGCTATTATTAACCAAAACTTGCTGGCTGATTTCGGTTAGCACGTTGTTGGTAAAGTGGAGCGAGCGATTTACAGATCGCTGCCGATCACGATGGTCTTCGGGTTTTCCAAGAATGAATCCAGCAGGTTAGTGCCCGCACCATCGCCTACAGGCGGGTATGCATACCCGTTTTCGATTCTTGGTAGCTGGTCGACTATCTCCTTGTACCAAGTGTTGTTGTACGCACGAACGGTTTCTTGAATCAGAGCGTTCGGTGCGTTCAGAGAGAGGTGGACGCTGAACATTAGAGTCACCGGACCCACACAGTCGTGAGGTGCTACCGGCATGTGGTAGGCGTGCGCCATTGAAGCGATTCGCTTCGCCTCGGAGATACCGCCAACCCATGAAATATCAAGCATGCAGATGGTCATCGCTTGCTTTTCGAACATTTCTCGGAACGCCCATCGAGTCGCTACCGTTTCACTGGCTGTCGTTGCAATATCAGTCGACTTGCGGAACTCGGCGAGGGTGTCGATGTTATCCATTGGCACGGGATCTTCAAACCAGAAAGGACTGTGTGGTTCGACCGACTTTGCGATCCGCTTGGCGGCAGACAGATTCCAAAGACTGTGCATCTCGACCATGACGTCCATTTTGTTGCCGACTGCCTCTCGAATCTTCCTGAATGGTTCTGTGCCTTCTTCAAGCTCGGTGGCGTGGATGAACTGTCCGTTTGATTCGACTGAATATTTGTCGAATGGCCAGATCTTCATAGCCGTGAAGCCTTCGGACATCAAACTGTCGGCAAGCGCACCAGCATCGGTCATGAAGGCGTGATAATCCTCATAGGGCTGCTCAGGTTTGTAATCGATTTGGCCCGGAATCCAGCTGTGTGTAGTCTTCACCCCGTATGAGTAGCCAGCACACGTGTTGTACACCCGTATCTTTTCTCGGGCGAGTCCGCCAAGTACTTGATACAGAGGTTGATTATTACGCCTGGCGTACAAATCCCAAAGCGCCATATCTATTGCCGAAACTGACGATGCATCAACGCTGCGTCCACGATTTACCTTCATCCGTCGACCGAGAGTGTCCCAGTGCAGATCGAGTTGGTCTGGGTCTTTACCGAGCAAGTAGGGTGCGATATCGCCGTGAATATATGCTTCGATCGCGTCGGGAGAGAATGAAGTTTCCCCAAGCCCAATATAGCCATCTGAACTGTAAACCTTTGCCCACACTATCATCGGATACTCGGGGTTTCGTAGCGTTTCGATCCGGGTTATTGCGGCTGAGGATGCCATTATTTGTCTCGTTGTTATGGTGCGCGAAATACTTCGATGTTTTCCATTGTCGAATCTGACTGATGGAAAGACGAGCACAGGTTAACAAGCCAGATAGTGGTTATGTGATTACGTAGCATGAATTTTTTGAAACGTTCAAACTTCTAATAGCCATGTCATTCATACAGATAATCGTCCTCGCAATTGTTCAGGGCATCACAGAATTCCTGCCTATGAGCAGCAGCGGACATTTGATCCTCGGATCGTGGCTGTTCAATTGGCCAGATCAGGGCTTGTTCTTCGACGCTGCAGTTCATGTCGGAACGATGGTGGGTGTGCTGGTGTACTTTCGACGCGAGTGGGTTCAGATGGTGACCGGGTTAGGAGGAGATAAGCCTGTTGAAGTTGATGACTCAGGTGGCACTGTTCGGGCGAGAATGCTGGCGATATTAATCGTCACCGGAACTATTCCGTTGGTGGTAATTGCTCCTTTTATAAAAGATTTGCTAGAGAACGATTTTCGCGATCCTACAGCGGTCGGCTGGCTATTGGTAGCTACGGCGTTCGCTCTTATTGTTGGAGAGCTATTCGTTAAATATGTCTACAAGAAGACAATCGGGATCGACTCTCTCAAAGTTCACCAAGGCTTGGCTATTGGCCTGATTCAGGTTCTTGCTGCGTTCCCTGGCATTTCACGCTCTGGTGTGACCATGGTTGCCGGTATGTCTGTTGGGCTGAAAAGAGAATCAGCCGCAAGATTTTCAATGCTGCTTGGGACACCCGCCATTGCTGGTGCGGGTGTTCTTGTTGCTAAAGACGCTTTCGATTCTGCCAATAACATCGATTTCGGTGCAGCCGTTTTAGGATCAGGAATCTCGGCTATCACAGCTTATTTCGTGATAGCCGGATTCATAAAGTTGCTAAAGAACGGATCACTAAGACCCCTCATCGCCTACTGCCTTATCGCCGGCATAGGCGTGGTGATCGCCCGGGCAGCCGGCGCATAGTCGATGTTTAGGGCTGACGGGCTTCCCACGTCACTTCGCAGTTCTCGCACTCTTCTTGCCAAATGTGAACTGCAGGGGGCATTGCAACTGCGAATCGCAAACTCATCTCTTCGCCCACAGTAACAATGTGGTGAACTGTGCCACGAGGAATCCAGACGATATCGCCTTTTTGGGCGTTAATAATCTTGCCGCCGGTTAGCTCCCATCTAAGCTTACCCGCCATAACGCACCACCACTCGTCGAAATTACTGTGCCAATGAGCGTGATTGCCTTGACCCGGCATTGAAGCTATAAGCGTGCCTAAGTTGCGTTCATCCTCGATGAGCAGCTTTGACCAGGGCCCAGGCCCCATTTCGGCGACTACGGAATCCACTTCGATGTGCATCATTCCCGGTCCCATCGATGCATCAACTCTAGGTGGAATCGGTCCTTCGACTACATCTTCGATTGCGGCTAATACGCCTTCGTAATTAGTTCCCATTTTTCAATTCTCCAAATCATAAGCCGAATGTAAGCTTCTGGACTTGTTGCTGAATGTTTACGTTACGGCTAACGTAGCACGATCACGAATCTATGAAGTCTGAAAGAGCATCGTGATTACGAGAAGTAGGATCGCTGCGGTCGAATATTCCTAGACCGACAAGGAAAATGATGCCCAAGATTACAGGCGAAATTAGAGACGCTACAACCGGCGAAATCGTTCAGGCACGAGTGCAAGTGCTCGCTCCGAATGGCGAAAACGTTGCTCCCGCCGACGCTATGTGGAAAGTTGGCTCGGGCGAACCTTTTTTTTACAGCAACGGTCAGTTCTCTCTCGACACGACGCGCGGATATCACCGAGTACTTGTGGAGCGTGGAACCGAGTTCACGCCTTGGGAAGGGACCATTGAAGTCGATGGCTCTGCGGATTCGTCACTAGATATCCAGTTGGGGCGTTGGTCAGATCTGCCAGATCGAGGTTGGCACCCCGGAAATACCCACATTCATTACGACGAGAAGGAAACCGATCCCGATCGTCGGTTGGCGTACGACTCGCGGGTCGAAGACCTACGAATGACCGCCGTGTCGATACTCAAACGCTGGGATCTCGACTACGCGACGAATAAGTACCCGCCGGGAGTTCTCACCGAGTACACCGACACGCATCACTACGTTCAGAGCGGCGAAGAAACCCGACATAATCACGATCCATCTGACCCGTTCAAGATTGGCTACGGCCACGTGATGCTGATTAATATTCGTAACCAGGTCGATCCGATTAGTCGTGGGCTAATCGTTGATCAGTTCGATCCCGATTATCCGCCGCTCAGCTACGCCTGCGATCAGGCTAATGATCAAGGTGGGCTTATTATCTGGTGCCATAACGGGCAGGGCATGGAGGCTCCGGTCGCTGCTGCACTCGGCAAGGTGCATGCCATGAATTTGTTCGATCCGTTTTGGACTGATATCGAATATCTCTACTGGTATCACATGCTTAACACCGGAATCAAAATGCCGGTTTCGACCGGCTCTGACTGGTTCGTTAGTTCGGCCAATCGTGTTTACTCGCAGACCAACGGTGGATTCGCCTACGAATCGTGGCTCGACGGGATTCGCAGTGGTCGAACTTTCATCACGAACGGACCTGCATTGTTCTTATCGGTTGCTGGTCAAGAGCCCGGTGAAACGATTTTAATCGAGAAGGGTACGTGCATTCCGGTTCATGCCAATTGGAACTCACATCACTCAATTGAGCGAGTCGAAATAGTTCTTAATGGAAAAGTTGTTGCAAGACGTGACTTTCCTGAAGGCGTAAATTCCGGACACATTGAAGTCGATCTAATTGCGGATTCCGACGGGTGGATTGGCGCTCGACTCGGATCAGGTTCTCGGGATTCGTTCGGCCAGCCGATTTGGGCGCACACAAGTCCGGTGTACATACGCGGAACCGGTACGCAGTCGGAAGCTAGCGTTGAATCAGCGAAGTTCTATACCGGTCAAATTGGTGAGGGAATTAACTGGGTGAAGACCAAAGGGCGCTTCTATACCGATGCACAGCGCAAGGAAGTCGTCGACTTGTTCAAGCAGGGTCAGGATTGGTACCGCAATCTGATTTGACCCCGGCGATCGTACAACCGTGCGAGAGAGCTACCTAGCGGGTAAAATTGCTCTGATTGTTTTGTTCTCGAACACCCAATTATCCAACGTGGAAAAATGCAAGTCTGTGAGAATTATGTCCGTCGAAGATCTGTTAAATACCTATTATGATCGCGCAACTATCCCAATTCGCAACACGAAATTCGGGCGAGATCAAACAGGGTATTTTGATATTCGTCATGTGGTCGAAGATGACGAATTTCGACTCCTAAATCATAAAATTATCTTTAAAGATGGCGTTGCATCCAGTGTTTGGCGAGAACAAGAGTGGGGACTCGGCGAGAACTCAATCGATGTAACCCATTTTGAAGATGGAATAGTCAAGCAGCTCAGTCTTCGACACAGCGGTGATGCTGTTACAGGTCTAAAAATCAGTCTAAGCCGTGATGAATGGCTGCTTCCTGATCCTGATCATCGCTTGGCTTACATTTTCGGACGTGCTGATATGGAGATCTGGTACAAAGCCAAGGATTTTCAGATGGGCGTAAAAAGACTTCGACTCGCATGGGATAAGGAAACGAAACACACGTTTTCAGTTCGTGAGCTCGGTATCGACAAAGATAAAGCCGAGCATCTATATCGGGGTATTGAGTATCGAATAGAACTAGACGACGCTATTCGATTGACCATCGAAGACAAAAGCTCACGGCAGATCAATTGGCGGACTAACTTGTCTGCTGATGAAGTTCGTACGCTCTTAGAATATGCTAACAACGAGCCTTGGTTGAACGGTTGGGGACCAGTTGCTGACATCATCGAAAACGCTAAGTAACTGCGATTCTTAGGATCGGATATCACATACGTCTCGATCAAAGCAAAGCGAAGTAGAGAGACCTTCGGCGAACGTGTCGTGAGGGAGACCGCTTATACTGCAACCCGCTAATCGCTATGTTTGTAAGTAGCTTCCATGTCCAGCGGATATACCGACTTACGGACTCTTTTAAACTCGAAGGACGACATATCGGCTGAAGTTGCTCCGGGGGTATTTACAGTGACCATCTCGCTGGCGATTGGCTGATACGCCGGTCGAGGCGACACTACACCCTTGGCGACCACGATATCGAAGTCCTCGGGTCGGTAGCCGAGCGAGTAGAACTGCTCTCGACTCATGTTTCCGACTCGAGTTGTGACCAACGCAACCGTGGGGCCTTCTTTCGTCTCGATCACTACGGTCGTACCACCATCGAAAAATCTCCAACCGGCATGAACTGTACCGCTGTCCTCGAACCGCCCATCGGAAATGCGGGTAACCCGACCGGTCAGGCGAATCGGTTCCCCGTGGAGAGAGTCGGTCTTGCCGCCTACTTCGATGGTTACGTTGTTGCCAATACCAGCTTCTAAACAGGCGGAAATAGCCTCCGTATCACGTACTGTCTGAAGCCAAGACGCTGCGCCTTGCGTCACGGCTTCAGCAAGCAAAAATGTGCTGTCGCCCGAGCTACCGGCTCCGATATTGTCGCCAACATCAAGTAACACGACAGGACCTGAATCTTCAGGCTTATCTGTTGCCTGTTTTAGTGCATATTCGACGGCTTCTGAAGCTGTAGGACCAACCGGTTCATATAGCTCTTTTCGATTCGCCCATGCACGATCAGCGATCCACCGTGCAGCCTTCTTGGCTTCGTCAATCGAACTCTCGTGCAGCACGTAGCAGGCGAGTCCGTTCTCGTGGACGTCCGACCATGGATAACCCTCGCCAATCGAGCCGCCGACGATTCCCGGCTGTGCGAGCACCGTTTCGAGATCATCGATAACTGCCTTCATTGGCATGTCACGCGTGTCGTGTTGGAAAATGCCAACTACCATCGGCGGCATTTCGATCCACTTGGCAGGTCGCCAGTTTTCGCGTGCCATCCGAAAAATCAAATCGCACGCATCGTGAGCTCGTGGTACGGCGTCGGTGTGCGGATTTGTCTTGTATATCACTAGCGCATCGGTCTCGTCGGCCATCTGCTGCGAAACGTTCGCGTGGAGATCGAGCGTCATAGCGACCGGTACATCGGGTCCAACAATTTCCCGCACACGCCGAGCCAACTGGCCGTCCATATCTGGATATTCCTCCGAGACGGCAGCACCCATCTGATTAAGCAAAACTCCATCGAATGGACCCTGGTCACTAAGCATGTCTAACGCTTCTCCGCCGAGCGTGTCGAACACTTCTTTGCTGATCGTTCCACCGGGGTCTGTGGCTGCGAAAATCAGCGGTACAAGTTCGAAATCGAGTCGCTTGGATGCCTGAATAAACCCGGCCATAGAAGTATGCGACAGCTCGTGCATGTCGTAGTACTGCTGACCTCGCTGTACTGCGTACGTCTGCATCCCCGACACTTTGAAGCTATCCATGGTCGTGGGATTATTGGCGAACGTGTTTGTTTCGTGGTGAATGCCGAGGGTTGCTATTCGGAGTTTGTTGCTCATTGATCTTCTTAAACGAAGTCGGCGGAGCCAAAGCCCCACCGACTCAAAATTTTGCTTATTCCAGAAACCTAGTCGCCGGGACCACTGATGTGTCCTGCCGTTCCTGGCATTCGTTTCTTCTCGTCTAGCTTTGAAGTAACTTCAGGGTTCTGACCAGCGCTTGGCCATTCGCCCCTAAGAACCGCCGCTACTTGTTGGGATGCACGTTGACGCGCTAACCATGCTGAACGAGTCGATGAACCTGCCAAGTGCATTGCGGTAATTACGTTCTCCATCTGAAGAAGTGGGTTACCGGGATCTACTGGCTCTTGCTCGAATACGTCGAGACCAGCACCACGCATTTTACCCTGTTGAAGAGCTTCGATCAGTGCAGGCTCGTCGTTGACCGATCCTCGGCAAACGTTGATGTAGTAAGCCGACTTCTTCATAACGTCGAACTGCTCTTTGCCGATCATATGGAACGTTTCTGCATTTAGCGGGACGACGACGACGATGTAGTCAGATCGCTTGAATAGTTCGTTAATCTCGAACACTTGCTCAACGTTGTACTCGCTAATTATCCAAGGAGCCACGTATGGGTCGAATACTAGAGTATCCATGCGCCAGCCTTGCCCAAGTTTTCGGGCTACCTGCCGACCAATATTTCCGAATCCAACAATGCCGAGAGTCTGCTCGTCGATCGGTTCGATCGGCAAGAACGGAGCGTTGCTCCAATCACCAGTGTCTCTAAGCTGATTCGTGGTTTGAACGATCTGTCGGTTCAACGACAGAGCCATCGTTACGGCCTGGTTGGAAACCTCTTCAGCACACATACCAGCTCCGTTGGTGACGATGATACCCATATCGGTCGCAGCATCTACATCGATGTGATTGAATCCGTGCGAGTAGACAGCCAAAACCTTGGCTGCATCTGCCGCTCGAATCACCTGTTCGGTGCCCCAGCCGCCTTGCATCATAATTGCGTCTGCGCCTCGAACTGCTTCGATCGCTTCGCCCTCAGACTGTGGCGCTTCCTGAACGAATTCCACATCAAGATCGGCCATTTCGGCTCGTTCGTGATGCAGTGGGTCGTCCGTGCTCGGTCCAAGCACGACAACTCGTTGCTTTGCCATTTTTAGTACTCCAAAAAAAATTAGATCAACTGAGCCGAAATTTTGCATTCTGACTCATAAAGAAGAACTTGTGAAAGACGCTCGTTACTTGCCCTGATCAGCAAGCATTACCTCCCAGCTAACAGCCCATTTGCGAGGCTCAACAGTGCTTCTAACGTCAGGGTTGATTAGTGACATTGGCCAGTAGCCGAGAGCTACTCGCATTGCCTCTTCACCTAGCTGAGTGTTTGCTCGGCTCCACGCAACTTCACTGTAGGAGGCGTAGTGGTTTGTTACAGATACATTGTCCATCTTGAGCAATTCGTTGTTCGGATCTATAGGTTCCTGCTCGAACACATCGAGTCCGGCACCAGCGATCTTGCCCTGTTGGAGTGCTTCGATCAGTGCTTTCTCATCGACCACGGGTCCACGTGAGCAGTTGATCAAGTATGCGGTTCGCTTCATTAGATTAAAGAATTCGGCGCCAACCATGTGATGGGTGTCTGGTGTCAGATAAGTGTGTGGTGAAACATAGTCAGATCGCTTGGCGATTTCCTGAGGAGTGCCAACCATCTCGACTCCGTATTCCTTGGCGTCCCATGAGGAAACGAAAGGATCGTAGCCAATTACTTTCATACCGAAAGCCTGAGCCTTGCGAGCTACCGTTCGTCCGATGTTACCGAGTCCGATGATTCCGAATGTCTGGCCTGCGATGTGACCCATAGGCGCAAGATGTTCGCGGGTCCACGTCCCGTTCTTGACCAGCTTGTCGTGAAGTACAAATTTTCGTGAGCAAACGAGGAAGTGCATCATCGTCTGGTTGCTAACTTCTTCAGTTCCGAACGAAGCAGTGTTGGCGAGAACTACGCCGTTTTCAACGG
>CAWVYJ010000007.1:0-51817 GCA_963934365.1 uncultured Dehalococcoidales bacterium
TTCTTACCTGAAAACAGGTGAATTAGCACCGATGTTCCGAATAAGTGTTCTAAATTAGTTTCATTTACTAGAACTAGTGTGCTAATTTGTGTGTACGGCATTGATGGGAACAACTAGCTGATCTCTGCCAAATGCACATAAGGTAGGGTTCGGATAATGAAGTTAAAAGCGTTGCCCAAAGCAACCAATATTGAAGTCAAAATTATCGGTTTAGGTGGGGCTGGATGTTCCTCACTGAATCGATTGTCAGAGACTGTTTCGAGTCATATAAGTATGCTCGGTATTGATACCGGATCGGCGACTACGCATCTTAACGATGGGGTGGAAGCTTTGGCTATCGGAAACGGTTTTGGTAGCGGTGGTAATCCTGAAACGGCAGTTGATTTGTTCAGCCATTACGAATCAAAGGTGGTCGATTTCATCGACGGCGCCGACGTGGTGATTCTTCTTGCTGGTCTGGGCCGTGGCACAGGCTCAGGGCTTGCGCCAGAGATTGCCCGAATCACACGACAGTCGGGTGCGCTTACAATTGCAGCTGTGAACATGCCGTTTGAGTTTGAAGGTCGTTTTCGAAACCAATCTGCTGTCCATGCACATGAACTTTTAAAATCCTCCGCTGATGCCGTGATGACGATGTGCAACGATGATTTATTGGATGGTGGTGCGATGGGTGGATCGTTGAACGAAGCCTTTATAAACGCCGACATGAATATCTCAGACGCGGTAAATGCAGTTGCGCTCGCACTCGAATCTTCACCTGAACGGGCTATATCAGTTCAAGATTCGCTAACCAATGCTGGCGAGTCAACTGTTGTCTCAGGTATTTCTACGGGGCTTCATGCCGGTAGCAAGGCGGTCGTTGAAGCGTTTGCTTCCACTTCGTACGAATTCGTTGGTGCCCGATCAGCTGTTGTACACGTCGAGGGCGGTATTGGACTGTCGCTTGGGCAGGTTACAGATGCTGTCGCCAAGGTTCGTGAGGAAATCGGCATGAGCGCGGTTATTCACGTTTCCAGTGAACGCTTGATCGGGATGGGCCAAGAGATCGGCGTTACGATAGTTCTAGCAGGTATCGATATTGAGCAAAGTAGTGAAGAGATGTTTACTCCGATCATTCCAATACGACGTGAATTAGTGATCTCTCCGGTGGTGTCGGTGTTCGACACGCCAGCACCTCGTCGTACACGGGGTCCGGTTCTTCTACCAACTGGCTAATTTGTGATGGTCGTTGCGACACACAATGACTACATATAACGGACCCGGTCCTAAGGCCGGTTGGCGTAACGCCGCACCAAGCGCCTCGGTGCGGCGTTTACATTTAATAGAGAAGAGTTTCAGTCCGTGACTAGGAATTTAGTCGGCGGTTGCGGGCGAAGAGCCAGTCGAAGTCGGCGGAATGAACATGTAGCCAATGCCTCGAACCGTCTTGATAAGGCCTTTAGTAGAAGCCGTTCTATTCAACTTCTTGCGCAACCGGAATATGGCGACATCGACTGCGTTATCGGCAGGTCGGGCATTCTTCGACCAGCAACTGCTTATGAGAACTGCGGGTGAAACAGGCTTGTCGGGCGATGAAGCTAATGCGTGCATTAGTAAGAATTCGGTTGGAGATAAGGAAATCAACATACCGTTCATCTCCATTCTTTCCGAGTCTGGATTCAGCGCGAAGCCTTCCATGCGAATTGGCTGAGTTGCGGAAGGGAAATAGTCTGCCTTCACTGTGGCAGGTTTTTCTACGACTCGGAACGGCTGAGTTTGACCTGCTGCACTTTTTGTCCAAGATGTCAGTGCATCATAAGAACTGAAATTCACAATCAATTCAAGTTGCTCAATTTCTTTGAGCGTGGGAAGTTTGTCTGATTTGCTCAAAACATAAATTACACCGACTGTATCTAGTCCACGACTGATCGGTGCGACGATTCCCTGTAAGAAACCAGCATTCTCTGCCCAGATCGGTAACCTTTGAACTCGTTCATCGGTATTTGAAATTACGATGACCGATCCCTGTCGTGCTGCTAACGCTCCTGGATCATCACCATCGATTCTTACAAACTGTTCTCTGATGTGTGAAAACGGGCCCTCATAGCTCCAATTCGAAGGAGAAAGAACTCCATCAACATCACGTAGATTGAAGACGATTGCGGCCGGGTACTCGGTCCCCATTCGGGCCGCTACCGCAAGGCGTGCGTTGTCACTAAGTGCGTCGTTTGCTCGGAGAGTGCGAATTCCGCTTAGAATTCTGCTGGAACTAGCCTCGTTTGCCAATTTGTCTTCAGCTTTAGCGAGTTCATTGCTGGTAATCCGTATTCGATTCGACAAATGCAAGTGAAACCCAACGGCACCGGTCGTTAGTGTTGCGCCAATTAGCATTAATTCAAGCGCACCTACGGTAAACAATCCAATGGAAATCACGAGCAACAAAGCTACGGCTGATGCCAATGAATATTTGATCCAATTGTCGCTATAAACCTCCCTCCACTCTTGGAACGAAGAGCGTGGTGGCGAGGTGGAATCGTTGATCAACGGGCTGATGTTGGTTGTGCTCATAATAGCCACAGTATCGAAAAATCGAACCTAACAACCTGTTTGCGAGTGAACCAAGTTTGATCGAATTGAAAGCTAAATTGAAGTTTGTTGTCAGAAATGCTCAATCAAGAAGTACACTAGAAGTAAGAAATTCAGAAATACTTACTGAAACCACTCCTACCATCAGAAGGGCACCAGAACACTGGGCACTCTAGGCCGACTGAAAAGTCTCATCGGTGGCGGCAACAAGAACGACGATTCGGCATCAACTGAATCGAATTCACGAACTAACAAACGTACAGCCGCGAACCGCACTCCAAACTCCGAACAATCTACCGACTCCCGATTTCACGAATCCCAAGCGGGATCACGTAGGGGATCAGAACCCTCTCGCAAATCGAATCGACGCTCACGGGACCGTTCGGGGCTGCGAGAGGATACACGGCGTAGCGAAACACATAACGATGACAAAGGTCCTGAACAGGCCGATTCACGACACAGTAGTCAACGTGACCGAGAGAATCGCGACAACAGTCGAGGCGGAAGACGCCCTAGCAATCGTGCTAGACGTAATGGTCAGCCCGATTCACATTTATCCGAGCAGCGTGATGACCAGCGTTCAGGCGCTCCACGCCGTGGACGAAACGTAGATTCACGACCAGTCATCGATGGGCGAGGAAGTCGGGGCTCTGACGGTGCGCTCTCGAACAAAGACGGTCGTGGTGACGATCGTAAGCGCGATAACAGATCGCAACTAGAAGATTTCCGTGACCGACGTTACGATCGACCAGCGCGTCAACCTAGAAGCGAATTGCCAAATACATCTGCTGCAGAACGTACCCCACGCCGACCTAGAAACGAAGGTCGCTACGCTAAACCTGAATACAGCGAAACTCGTGAAGAGGCTAAAGCACCCGCAGCGCCAGTATCAGATCGTACGCCGGTCCGTGGTAATCCGGTCCGACGACGCGATCAAGAACGTCAACCAGACAAGGAAATCCTGACTCAGGTTCGTACCGATCTTGTCGGCGTAGAAGACTGGGGTGGACTGAAACTCGAAAAGACCATTGTCAATTCGATTTCCAACATGGGTTACGAATCTCCTTCAGATATTCAAGAAGCGTCCATTCCTTGGCAGCTTGAAGGTCGTGACGTGGTTGCGCAAGCGGTTACTGGATCAGGTAAAACAGCTGCATTCGGAATTCCTATGTGTAACCAGATCGATTCTGACTCGCGGGACGTACAAGGTCTCGTGCTTGTTCCAACTCGGGAACTTGCCCAGCAAGTGCAACGAGAACTGGCGCTTATCGGTCGTGACCGTGGAATCAGCGTTGTTGCTGTTTACGGCGGTGAGCCAATCGCCAAGCAGATTCGAGCGCTAGAGAAGAGCGCTACGATCGTCGTCGGTACGCCGGGTCGACTCAAAGACTTGATGAACCGTCGGATTATCGATTTAGGTTATATACGGTACGCGGTGCTCGACGAAGCCGACGAAATGCTCGATATCGGATTCGCCGACGATATGGAGTTCATCCTCAAGCGAACGCCGAGTACGCGCCAAACAGCGCTGTTCTCAGCGACGATACCCGGATTCATCCGTGGACTCATCCGCCGATACCTTGACGACCCTCGCTGGATTCAGCTGGTCAATGATTCAAAGGGCATAGAAACGGTCGATGAAGTCGATCAGATCTTCTATGACGTTGCGTCGCAAGACAAGGCCGACGGAATCTTAGAAATTCTGGATGACGTAACGCAAGGGTCTCAGGTCTTGATTTTCAGAAAGATGCAGGTTGGAGTAGACCGTCTTGCTAAGGGACTCGCTGGCGAAGGTTTCGCAATCAAGGGTATTCACGGTGGGATGTCGCAATCAGAGCGTAACCGTGTGATGAACGCATTCCGAGACGGAAGTCTGAGAATGTTGGTTGCAACCAACCTCGCAGCACGTGGACTCGACATTCCGACGATCTCTCATGTCATTAATTACGACATGCCTGAGAATATCGAAGAGTACGTTCACCGAATCGGTCGCACGGCTCGGATGGGTAAACGTGGCACGGCAGTCAGCTTCATCGGTGAATGGGACTTCGAACTGCATGAGCAGATCGTCGCCAAGATCGGTGAAGATAAGATGATTCGTCGCAAGTTCTCATTTTACTAGGTGCGGCGTTAGTTGCGCTCGTCATTAGATGACTAGAATCGCGTCGTAGTTTTCCACCCTATAACACCATCCCACTCTGCGAGGGAGAACCGAATGTTCAGGCTGTACGCTACATCCAACGCGCGCTAAATCCCGAGTTTACCGCCTCGTACGTTTGTACCTTCGCCGGTGATCAATTGGGCGATATCATGTGAGTAAATCACTTCGGTGTCGTCTTCCGGTTGGTAGTCGAGATACTTCCGAGCAGTCTCTAGCGACCAGAAGCGTCGAGTATTGTCGCTACAGCCGTACGCAACAACGAACGGCACGCCGTATTCATTTTCGATATTCGGCGCTTCGACCGCTCTGGTGAATAACTGTGTTATGTCCCGGGGACTGATGTAAGCGCCCAAATTCCGCTTGAACTCCTCAAGACCGCCCCGAGTTTGTTCAGACATCGGATTAGCCGATAAATATTGAGCAGCTTGAATAGGACGGGTGAAGCCGATTCGTAGCATCACCGTTTCGAGCTTTCGACCAAAAATGCCACATGCATACGGATAAGACAAGAGCTCGTACGCGGCCTTCGCCCATCCGTAGAAATTGTCAGAAATCGGAAAATCTGTCGGGCGAACCATGTCCATCTTGCGATCGTGTATCAGCGAATGCTCGTACCAGTCGGCAGCGTGATTCGAGCTTGCCACAGCAATTCGTCGAACGCCAGCATCGTATGCGGAACGATATATATTGTTAGCCATCTGAACATTTTCATGCTCGTTATCGAATCTATCAATTGGCGCTTTTTCAAATTCGGATCCACGTACACTGTGTGGTTTGAATGCCAAGTGAATCACAGCGTCGACGCCTTTGAACAGATGCGCGTATTTCGATCGATTAGTGTCGATGAAATCGGTAATATGTACTCCTTGGATCTTATTGCCATCGCGGTCGGTGTCCGAAACGTCGGCAAGCACCAAATCGAAATGATCACGCATCGTCGGCAACATTAGCGAAGCGATGTAACCGCTCGCACCTGTCATTAGCACCTTTAGTTTCGCCATATTGAAAAATTCCTTGAAATTACTTACTGCCGGATTTCAGCTGTAAGTCAATAATAAAGTTCGCAATTGCGATTATTTCGATCAAGCGAACCAAAATATTTGCGGAGTCTCTCGTCATGTTTGGTCACTGTCAACGACATTTGACCGGCCCGTCACTTCAATTGATCTGTAAAATCTGGGTATGACTACAAAAAGCTGGCTCAAAGGTAATCTTCACACCCACACGACCAACAGTGACGGCGACGAATCGCCGGAACACGTTGCGGAGTGGTATCACGAGCAGGGCTACGATTGGCTGTGCTTATCGGATCACAATCATCTGACGATTCTTGAAGGCTCCGACAATGAGAAAGCGAAGTGGCCATTACTTGTAACCGGTGAAGAAGTCACCTCTCGGAATTCCGAGGGACCCGTTCATGTAAATGGATACGGAATTACTGAGCTTGTTGAGGCTTCTGACGCAATCGATATCGTCACGGCCATGCGAGAGAATGTCGAACGGATTATCGCAGCCGGCGGCATGGCGTCGATTAATCACCCCAACTTTCGATGGGCGTTCGATGACGGCGCAATGATGCAGGTTGAGGGCTACAAGTTTATGGAAGTTTTCAATGGTCATCCTGAGACCCACAACGCTGGTGGTGGAGGTAAGGCAAGTACCGACGGCATTTGGGATAGACTCCTGAGTCATGGTCGACGAGTGTGGGGAATCGCAGTTGATGATTCGCATCACTATACTGGCGAGTTCAGTGCCAACCGCTCGAATCCTGGCAGGGGGTGGGTACAGGTCAAGGCAGCCAAGCTGTCACAGCAAGATATCTACGAAGCCATGTCGGATGGAGAGTTCTACGCATCGACCGGAGTGACTATTGGAGACATGGTTGCGGGTCCTCGGCAAATCAAGCTCGATATCGATCCTGAAACGACCCCGAATGATGGTATTCAGGCAAAGTACACGACTCTGTTCACTGGGATGAACGGTCGGTTACTTTACGAATCGACGAGTCTTTCTCCCTCGTACTCACCAACTCGACTCGATGGCTACGTGCGAGCGACCGTTTATTCGTCGCGCGGCACTCGAGCATGGTCGCAACCAGTGTTCATTGGTGAGTAGATCATTAAATATTCTGGCGATATGCTGATGAAAATTTGCACTATGCTGTGAGTTATGGGCAACGTCACGTGAAATAATCGTGCACTCAAGAATTGTTAGGCGATGCTTGTTGGGGGCCACGATTGACGACAAAATACGAAGGTACGATCCACGCGCCGCAGTTTCCAGAGGGGCTTCAATGGTTCAATACCAAAGCCCCGTTAACGCTGGAAGACCTACGTGGTCGACTTGTCATTCTTCATTTCTGGACCTACTGCTGAATTAACTGCATGCATGTACTTCCGCAGTTGCGGAAGCTGGAGGAAAAGTACGCAGATATTCTGACTGTCGTCGGTGTTCACTCGGCGAAATTCAACGCAGAAAAGTCGTCGGCGAACGTTCATGAGGCAGTGCGTCGGTACGGAATTGGTCATCCAGTCGTTAACGATGCCGACTTCGAGATTTGGAAATCGTTTGCAGCCCGAGCCTGGCCGACTCTGATGTTTCTGGATCCGGCAGGTAAATTAATTGGTCGGCACGAAGGCGAATTCCTCGTCGATGCTCTCGATCAGGTGCTCGTTGGAATGATCGAAGAACATGAGACGTTGGGCAATTTTGTACGTGGGAAACTGGACTTTTTTCCTGAGACTCGACCCGAAACGCAACTGTCGTTCCCCGGCAAAATTACCGCTGACGCCGATTGTGAAATTCTGGTTATTTCCGACTCTAATCACCGCCGTCTTGTCGTCAGCGATCTCGACGGCAAGGTTGAGGCCATCATTGGCAATGGCGAATCACCGTTGGCAGATATTGAACATCCTGGTATTTTTTCCGAACGCACTTACGATCAGCCATTATTCGATAATCCGCAGGGTGTCGTTATTGATGGCGAAACTCTTTACGTTGCCGATGCTGGAACCCACACAATTGTAAGGATTGATCTCGGTGGGGGAACGGCTGAAACTATTGCAGGTACCGGCACACAATCCCTGTATCGGCATGAGGGTGGCGATGCTCTAGTCACGCCACTCAATTCGCCATATGACCTCTCTCTGCACAGAGGAGTACTGTACGTGGCGATGGCGGGATTCCACCAGCTTTGGTCGTTGGACTTAGCTGAAAACACAGCGAGCCCATTCGCAGGGGATGGCGCCGAAGACATACAAGACGATCTCAAATCAAACGCTAGGCTCGCTCAGCCGTACGGAATCGAAGTTTCGAACAACGCAGTCTTTTTTGTCGATAGTGAAACAAGCGCACTTAGAGTTTCAGCAATCGCAGATGGGGGTAGGGTGGTAACGCTGGTGGGCAAAGGCCTGTTTGATTTTGGTGATATCGATGGAGCCGGTAAAGACGCCCTGTTTCAGCACCCTCAAGGACTCGCTGTGAGCAAAGATGTCATCTATGTTGCCGATTCTTATAACAACAAAATTAAGTCGGTAGCTATTGGGTCATTGCAGGTCAAAACCGTTGCTGGTTCGGGGAAAACTGGCGATATGGACGGGTTAAGCACGATCGCCCAGTTTAATGAGCCTGCTGGCGTGGCGGTCGCAGGAAACCGTGTTTACATCGCCGATACCAATAACCACAAAATCAAGGTGATGGAGTTAGACACCAAAGAGGTTTATATGTTGAAATTAACCGGTCTTTAGCGTCCCACTGAGTCACCCCTCAGCTTGGTGTATTGCCAATAGATCAAAGCGCATCGCATTCAGATAATTCAACCTCACACGAGCACATAGAAAATCATAAGAATATGCCCAACCGACTGGCCAACGAAACAAGCCCGTACTTGCTCCAACACAAGGACAATCCGGTCGATTGGTATCCGTGGGGCGAAGAGGCACTGACAGCTGCAAGATTGCTCGATAAACCGATATTGCTGTCTATCGGATACTCGTCCTGTCATTGGTGCCACGTGATGGCGCACGAGTCTTTCGAAGATGAGTCGGTAGCAGAAGTGATGAATGCTGGGTTCATCAACATAAAGGTAGACCGAGAAGAGCTGCCGGACGTCGATTCGATATACATGACCGCAGTCCAAGCGATGACGGGATCAGGCGGATGGCCTCTGACCGTATTTATTGCTCCAGACGGTCAGCCATTTTTTGGTGGAACGTACTTCCCGCCGAAAGATCGACCCAACATGGCAGGATTCCCACGTGTACTTGCGGTAATCTCGGATGCCTACGCCAACAAGCGTCAGGAAATACTAGACAACTCAAAACAAGTCGTTGACGCTATTCGGGAGCAATCAACGCCAAAGAAAATCGAAGGATCAGTTGATGAATCGCTGATATTGGGAAGTTTTACCCAACTGGTCGGTAATGCCGATCTGGAGCATGGAGGGTCGCAAGGTGCCCCCAAGTTTCCGCAACCGATGATCTACGAACTATTGCTTCGATACTGGAAGCGAACCGGTAGTTCTCAAGCTCTCGATATAGTGACTCTGACTTTGGAAAAAATGGCGCATGGCGGCATCTACGATCAGATAGGTGGCGGTTTTGCTCGCTACTCGGTAGACGATCGCTGGCTGGTGCCTCATTTCGAGAAGATGTTGTACGACAACGCCCAACTCGTATCGCTGTATATCCACGCGTATCAAGTCACGAAAAAACCTCTGTTCAAGCGGGTCATCGAGGAAACGCTCAAATACGTGACCAAAGAGATGACTCACGCCGCCGGAGGTTTCTACTCAGCCTCTGACGCCGATTCTGAGGGAATTGAAGGGAAATTCTTTGTATGGACTTGTGACGAGATCGATTCTGTACTCGATTCTTCCGATGCAGAGTTAGCTAAGGCTTACTGGGGCATATCGGATGAAGGAAACTTCGAAGGATCGAACATCCTGAATCTGTCAATGTCACAACCAGACTTCATATCCCGAACTGCTCAAGAACCTGCAGACGTTATCACCGATATCAAACGGGTTCGCGGAATTCTTTATCAGGAGCGGTTAAAACGAATAGCACCGGGAATCGACGACAAAATTCTCGTCTCGTGGAACGCCCTGATGCTCAAGGCGTTTGCAGAAGCAGGTGCTGTATTTGAAAACGATGAGTGGATTGGTACAGCGGAAAAGAACGCTCGGCTGATGTTAGACCAATTACGTGACGAGAACGGTCTATTGCTACACACATGGAAGGCGACTAATGACTCCGAGGGCGACGCACGGATTCTCGGATACCTCGACGACCATTCTTACTTGGTCGACGCTCTTCTGACGCTGTACGAGGCGACGTTCGACTTCTCGTATGTTCGCGCCGCACAGAGCATTGCCGATCAGATGATCGAACGTTTTTGGGACAAAGACTGGGGAGTGTTCTATGACACATCACTCGAACACTCGAAGTTATTGGTTCGTCCACGTGATGTCCTTGATAACGCCGTTCCATCGGGTGGAGCGATTGCAGCGATTGCATTGCAACGTCTGGGCGTATTCACCGGTATCAACGAGTATGCCGAGAAAGCCGAAACGTCGATGAAGGCATTGATTCCGCACATGGAGCAAGCTCCGTCAGCAGTTACGTCCTGGCTTGCTGCTGTCGATTTCCTACATTCAAACTCACAAGAAGTTGTGCTTATTGGCGATGAATCGGATCCCGTTATTTCAGCAATGAAACGTGAACTTCGGAAAACGTTTGAACCGAATCTCATATTGTCGGGTGCTGCTGCGGGATCTAGTGAATTTGGTGGTTCACCATTGCTTGAAGGACGGCGTCAGGTGAACGGCAAGGCAACAGCTTACGTGTGTGAAAACTACGCCTGCAAACTACCGGTTACAAGTCCCGCTGAGATGCGTGAACAGCTAGGACTGATCTGAGTCAGCAGAATCGGTCGAGCGAGGTGATTCGGACTTGTTGGCTTCTTGCTCTTCTTCTGCTTGTTTGGAAGCGCGGGCATCTGACCGTCGATCGATTCGTTCTCTAACAACGGCCAATCCTACCCCTGCTGCAGTTCCAGCCACGCCCATTATCGCGAGCAGTGGACCGGCGGTCATTCTACACATCTGGTTCTAGTGTCCGATCTATGTCAAAAAAAGCGGCAGTACAAATACAAAGTGTACTGCCGCATGATTTCTAACGAAACAAAATAGCTAGGCCAAAAGGGTCGAATCTATTCGTTCTCCACCTCGTTAATCAGCTGCTGCGTACTTCTCGAGAACTTCGTCGGAAAAGTCGCCGTTCGAGTAAACCTTAGATACATCATCGAGTTCTTCGAGTGAATCCAACAGTCTTAGTGTCTGAATTGCGCCCTTGTCATCGAGTGGAACCAATGAAGTCGGAACGAGGGCCACATCACCGCTTTCGACTGTGATCCCAGCGAGAGATTCAACACTGGTCTTCACCTGTGCGAACTCTTCGTATGGCGCCGTTACCTGAACCATATTGCCATCGACTTCCACATCTTCCGCTCCGGCATCAACAATTTCCAGAGCTATATCGTCAGGGTCACCGTCGGTCACTTCGACAGTGATGAGTCCTTTGTTTTCGAAATTCCAAGAAACAGCGCCAGCTCCGGCAAGATTTCCACCGGCTCTGGTGATTTTGGCTCGAACTTCGGCAGCGGTGCGGTTCTTGTTGTCGGTTAGTGTTTGTACGATGATGCCAGCGCCACCGGGCCCGTACGCTTCGTAGCTTATTTCTTCGAGAATGACCGTGTCATCCCCGACACCGGATCCGCGTGCGATCGCTCGGTCGATGTTGTCTTTTGGCATGTTTAGCGACTTTGCATTATCTACTGCAAGTCGAAGCCGAAAGTTCATCTCAGGGTTGGGATCGCCGCCGCGAGCTGCGACCATAATTTCTCGAGCAAGCTTCGTAAAAAGTTGGCCGCGCTTAGCGTCGGCGGCACCTTTTTTATGCTTGATCGTACTCCATTTAGAGTGACCTGACATTCAGATATTTCCTATTGGACTCTACGTGACGCTTGGTACTGGTTTCGATTGAATCAAACGAATTGAGAACACAGTTTATCGAAGAAAATTGGCTTAGAGAATGCCGTCGGGCGGATCTATCTTCATCGTGCCGGCATTTTTATCGACATCAACGATTACACCTTCAAGAACAGGGACCAGAATTTCATCCCCCTTCTTTTTCCGGAGGGTTGGCTTACCGATGATTATCAAAACGTCGTTACTGCCCGTTTCGAGGATTTCAGTCAAGGTTCCTAGATGCTGACCATCGACGGTCGTTACCTCGGAACCGAGAATCTCGTAGTGGTAGTAGATGCCAGGAGGATTATCTGGAAGCTCTTCGGCTGGAACTAAAAGTTCGAGATCTCGAAAGAAACTGGCTTTTTCGATCGAATTGATCGTCTCAAAACGAAGTTTCGCTGAATCACCAGATTTACCGGTTTCCGCTATTACATATTCTTTGCCGTCAGCAATAACAGTGTCACCAACAATGAATCTATCAGGAATCCCTGAGTAGATATGAACAAGAAGTGCGCCCTTGATGCCGGTAGGGCGGCGGACTCGACCAACCACAACTAATTCCTTCAGTTTGTCGCCCGGTGTGTCGGGTGGACTGGTTGAATCGGTCATGAGAGGTTTAAAGCGTGCACACGTGCTAGTCGATTTCGAGGCTGACACGGGTGTCGGCCTTTACTGCTGCAACTCGCAAGAGCGAGCGCATCGATTGGGCAACTCTACCGTCACGACCGATTACTTTGCCCTTGTCCTGATCGTCTACTGAGAGGTGAAGGAAGGTGCGTTCGCCATCGTCCTCTTCGGTTACGGATACTGCATCCGGATTCGAGGCAAGCGCACGTGCGATGTACTCGATCATCTCTCGCATCGAGTCTATCGGAGACAAATTGTCCCCGTCGGACTGTTCAGATTGGACGTCGTCGTCACGGTCAGCCACTAGGAGTTGCTGCCTTAGATAGGATACCTGCGGTTCGCATAAGCGACGTGACTGATTCAGATGGCTGTGCACCCTTACCGATCCACTCGTTTAACTTCTCTTCGTTGAGCTTGATCTCAGGTGGGTTTGGGAACGGATCGTATGTACCGATCTGTTCGATGAAAGCCCCATCGCGAGCTGCACGCTGATCAGCGACAACTACTCGGTAGAACGGGTGCTTCTTAGCACCAACGCGTTTAAGACGGATTCGAACCATTCGTGAACTCACTCCGTGCCGTAATTAATGAGACGGCGGAAAAGATATTTGTCAGACCCCAGCCCATTACTAGAGTTCAAACATAATCGACCTAAAATTGTATTGCCCATTACGTTGCAGGTCAAAGGGACTTCAAGCCGAAGTTTGAACTCCTTTTAGCTTTCAACTGCAATTAGACTACCAATGATGGTCGTTTATCGACGAGATGGCCATCGATCTTCGGGTATCTGATACAGCGTTCGGAGATCTGATGGCAAGTCGGTGCCGATCGTGGAATTGGGTGCTGGTATTAGATTGAGGAAACCTCTGACTATTGAACCTGCCCTACCGGTATGCGGTAAAACGTCGGCAGAACGACAGGTCCGTTATCGGATTAGTACGCTACGGGTCACAGGTAGACAGCTTCGAATGTCCAATATATCGATGATTTACCGTAAACGACAGGCTCAGGAACGCGTGAAGTTTTAACCGATGTATTAACAGACCTGCTTATTTTTTCTTTCGGAAGTCTTTGTACTGATCTGAATTAGGTACTCAAAATTCCACCCGACATAGTTGAGTAACATCGAAACCTACCTACTTTTGATGATGCGCCTTATACCCAGTAGGGTAGGTTCGGCAGTAATCTGATGGACACCTATCTCGATCAATGCAAACGACTCCCCAACGATCTTCTTTGACTAAATACGACCAACAAATATCAGTCTTGTTCTTTGCCGTTCTTCGTGAGCGAGCAGGAACTCAGAGCGTCGTTATTGAAGCCGTTGAAGATATGACTGTTGATGAAGCGGTGGCAGCTGCCCGAAAAGCAGCACCGAACGATCCTCAGCCAGGAACAAGCGTGATGATGGCTCTGAACAGCGAGTACGTAAGGGGCGATCAGGTCGTGAAGGCAGGAGACGAAATCGCCCTTATTCCACCCGTAAGTGGTGGCTCGAATGATATTAGGACAGATTTCGACTGGGTGTTCATCACTCCCGACCAGCTAGACGAAAAGCCTCTTACGGAATTCGTGACAACTGGCATCGACGGTGCTGTTGTGACTTTCTTGGGTGTGACACGAGACCACAACGAGGGTAGGAACGTCGAGTATCTGGACTATGAGGCGTATCAGCCGATGGCAGAAAACAAGATCGCCGAGATTATTGTCGAAATGCGTGCAAAGTGGGAACTAGGCAAAATCGCTATCGCCCACCGTACCGGCAGAGTCGATATTGGCGAAACTAGCATGGTTGTCGCAGTTGGGTCGGCTCACCGGCGACCAGCTTTCGAATCGGCTTTGTACTTCGTCGACCGGTTAAAAGAGATCGTTCCAGTATGGAAAAAAGAACTGTTTGTAGGCGGAGAACTGTGGATTGGTGATACTCCGGGTTCTGGAAAGCCCGTGGAGTCGGACGACTAAACCGCTTTATTAATGAATCATACGAACTTGAATGCACTGGAACGACCTGTGCTTGAAGAAGTAATTTGACCAACGAATCGCAACAGAATAGGAGTGCCACACTAAATTCCGACGGGTCGGTGATTAAAGCTGAGGAGATTCGTAAGATCTATGGCGATATTCCAGCAGTCGATGGCATTTCGTTCGCTGTAGAGCCCGGTGAAACCTACGGTCTGCTTGGTCCGAACGGCGCTGGTAAAACTACCACCATGCGGATGCTCAGCGGCCTGTCGCCTGCAAACTACGGGGCGATCACTGTCTCGGGAATCGATGTCGTTAAGGACAATCGTGCCGTTCGTGAAATTATGGGTGTTGTGACCCAGCATGATGGGCTCGATGGCGGACTAACTGTATTTCAAAACCTTTTTCTTCACGGGTTTTTAGCAGGGCTTTCACGAAAAACTTCGAAGAATCGAGCGCATGAGGTACTTGAGTTCTTCGGACTGAGAGATCGCTCAAAGGCGAACGTATATGAACTTTCTGGCGGTATGAAACGTCGTTTGGCGATTGCAAGGTCGATGATGACGAGTCCGAGCGTAATCGTAATGGACGAACCATCGACCGGACTCGACCCACAAAGTCGAAACAGGGTTTGGGAAGAGCTAGCCGTTCTCAAGGACGCTGGTGTGACTGTTCTTCTATCGACCCACTACATGGAAGAAGCCACGATTCTCTGTGATCGACTCTCGATCATGGACCAGGGCAAGATTCTCGATGAGGGCACGCCTGATCAAATGATCGAACGACATGCACCGAAAGAAGTTGCGCAGTTACGAGTATCCCCAGTTTCTATACGTACTGTTCGGGGATATCTGACCGAACAGAATATTACGTTCCGAGAAGTCGGAGCCTTGGTCAGCGTGACGGGCGCAAATGGAGATCGCCCGGATCTAACTGGACTCAAAGATGTTGAAGGCGTAAGAACTTCGTATCGTGCTGGCAATTTAGAAGATGTGTTCCTTGCGATAACAGGACGAGAACTGAGAGACGGATAGTGAGCCTCGCAATTCCAACCCCTGGCATCCGCCGTAGAAGTGTCACCGGACTCTGGCTTCGCCACGCGGTATCGTTCGTTCGATATTGGAAATTTATCATTACATGGGTTCTGATCGAACCAGTCATTATTCTCGTGGCCGTCGGGTTTGGAGTCGGCAAGCTTATCGATGAAATCGATGGCGCTCCTTCTTATGCTGAGTTCGTAACTCCTGGGTTAATTATGGGAAATGCGATGTTCCATGCTTTGTTTGAGACGTCGTGGAACGCGTACAACCGCATCGATAACGACGTATATGAAACTGCGCTGACAACGCCTATAACCATCACCGAAATCACGATGGGCGATATTCTGTGGGCTATCACGAGATCGATCATGACGGTGGTCGGAACGGCGACAGTCGCAGCGTTGTTCGGTTGGTTGAATCACTGGGAAGCGATTGGAATTATTATTCCGGCGATAATGGTGGGAATTACTTTCGGTGCACTTGGGTTCTTGTTCTCTGCGGTGGCTCCTCATACAACATTCCTAACGCTTGTGTTTACGTTGGTCGCGTCGCCAATGTTTTTCTTCTCAGGTTCGTTCTTCCCAATATCGATACTTCCCGATTGGGTAGAGCCGATTGCATGGTTCATGCCACTTACCTCCGCAGTGCACATCGCACGAGGTTTCGCACTTGGAAGTCTAGACATAACTCACCTCTGGGCGGGTTTGTACATGATTGCGCTGACGGCAGTCATTTGGCCTGCTGCTATTTTTCTGTTGAGGCGCCGGCTGATCAAATAAGAAAGCGGCTTGTCTAAACGTTTGTGAATTTGGTTCGATATATCAAAAGATTCATGCGGAACTCCTTTGCCGATCAAGGAGTGTGAAGATATATTGAATTAGTTCGTACTGGCACATCTTCAGCGGAGGGTTCGCATAGTGGCCTAGTGCGCCCGCCTGCTAAGCGGGTTGGGGGGTAAACCTCCTCGCGGGTTCGAATCCCGCACCCTCCGCCACTTTTAGTTATTGAAAATCTGCCAACCCCGTATATGGCAGGTAGGTTGCGGACGTATCAACCATCGAACTAATTCAGTAGTTATTTCTGACAACCCTCGTCTAAGTCCCGATGCGTAGGCTTGGTTCGCAGATCGAGCGTAATGTTTCGATCGCTGCCAGTACTGCTAAGAAGCTGGTCTTAGGATTCGTCTCATGCGGCATATTTTCGAAGCGGAATGAGAACTTTCCCGCCTTGCTGATCGCATTGATCTCGTGGACATTACCTGGTGAGTCAGGATCGGCAACCACTCTGACTTTCGTTGCATCAGGTCCGATTCCCGCCATGCTGACAGTTGCAGCGACGTTAATGTTCGCAGGGAACAACCCAACTGCGTCAGTTGCTGATCCCTCGAAAATAACCGTTGGCTCGGTGATTACTTTGTCTTCCCAGTCGGAGAAACCGGGTGCTCCGCTCAGGGATATAGGTTTCTTTGTCGTAACGATCGTCACTTCTTCGAGCAATGCCTTCGACGCTCGAAGTGCGTCGATTCCCCCAACTGCACCGGAGGGAATGTAGATATAAGCACCCGACTTCTTAGCAGCAGTCGAGACAGTTCGCATGAAGTCGGGGGAAATCATTGCTCCAGAGCTCATTATGAGCATCGATATACCGGAACTGAGCACCGCATTAGCGTGAGCAATGACAGCAGCTTGTGACGCACATTCGATGATGAGATCGATATCAGGAAGATTTACGAGCTCAGTAACCGTTTCGACTTGTGCGGGTTTGGGAGTGTTTCCGGAACTGAGTTCTTTGGCAAGCGCTTCACGTCCAGGCCGATATTCGTCGAACAGACCAATAATCCGTGCGGACCCTGCTTCGCCTCTTTGGACTGCTCTGGCTAGTTCGGATCCCATCGATCCACATCCGATCAGTCCTACATTTACTTGTGCTTGTTCAGCCACTGATTCTGCTACTCTTCTCGCCGTTTCGTATCGAAGCTATTCGCTGCATTCGCTAATTTTAGTCGATACCGCTAGGGCCACCCAGTCAACAAAGCCAATAGATGATAACCGCCAAAGGGGAAATTTCGCTTCGCTCTTTGAGTATGACCGGTAGTCAAGATATCCTTATTTGTCTATCATTGGATAAATAATTTATAAAGTCGAGTTATCACTGGCTAGACTGTAATGTCGATACTCAGAATTTCGACCACCCTAACAGCGTCAAAAATTGCCTAGTTATCACGTATGGACCGTCGGTTGCCAGATGAACACATCTGACTCTGATCGACTGTCCAGCGGGTTCTCAAATATGGGATTCGATTCGACCGACGATATGGCGAACGCCGATGTAGTTGTCCTGAATACCTGTGTGGTACGCCAATCTGCTGAAGATTCTGCTACCGGCGTGTTGGGGCGGCTTGGTAAGCGAACGAAGGGCAATGACGATCGTATGATCGCTGTAATGGGTTGCATGGTTGGCCCAGAACAAAAAGAACTAAAGCGCCGATTTCCGTATGTCGACGTTTGGGCGCGACCTCAGGAATTCGAGCCAATTCTTGAAATAGCTGGCATGAGACACGGGCTTGACCCGGAAGGATGTCTTGCCGGTGCAATTCCTGAAAATCCTAACGTAGCATCGTTTATTCCAATCGTTCACGGTTGCGATAAATTCTGTACTTTCTGCATTATTCCTTATCGCCGAGGACGTGAAATCAGTCGTTCGGTTACAGATATTGTTCATGACGCCAAGATGATGGTCGACCGGGGAGTTAAAGACATCACTCTGCTCGGCCAGAACGTCGATTCGTATGGTCACGACATCCGGCCTAGAATCGATCTTGCCGACCTGTTTGAGACGGTTCATGAGATCGACGGTCTCGAAAGAATCAGATTTATGACTTCGCATCCGAATGACATGTCGTTACGAATAATTGAATCGATTCGGGATCTTCCAAAGGTTTGCGAAATGGTCAATCTGCCGTATCAAGCGGGAGATGACACGATGCTGGCGAACATGCGACGGGGATATACGATCGGGCAGTTCCTCGATAAGATCGCCCAAATCAAAGATATTATCCCTAACGTCACGTTAACCACCGACCTTATCGTCGGCTTCAGTGGCGAAACCGAGGAGCAGTTTGAACGATCGATGGATGTTCTACGTGCTGTCGAATTCTCGAAGGTTCACACATCTGAATACTCATATCGTGAAGGTACGTTCGCATCTCGCAAGATGACCGATGACGTTAGTAGAACTGTGAAGAAGGCGAGAAAAGTCACTGTCGACGAGTTTCAGCAGCGAGTTCAGCTTAAAAATAACGCTCTTCTAGTCGGAACTCAATTCGATGTCCTTATCGAAGGACGGAAACGGGGTAGGGTGCACGGACGTAGTAGAGGCGATAAACTGATTTACCTAAACGCCCCAGTCGACGGCAGCAAATCCGAGCCTCAACCTGGGCAGACTGTTCAAGTTGAAATCACTGATAGCTCACCGTGGTCTCTAGAGTCGGAATTGGTTTCATCTACGGCTATCAGCACTAGAAATAAGGAAAAGGTACCGGTCGTATGACGACTGCGTTCACAAAGCAGACAACGATTCCTATTACAGAGTTGGAGCAGTCTGCTTTTTGCCAGACTGATGGCAACCTACGAACAAAAACTCTTGAAGAAGAATTCCAGGCTGGTGTGCGTTGGCAGAAAGTGCCGACTCGCTACTTGAAACTGACTCCTGAGGAAATTTCCGAAGGTATCGAATTTGCTCGTAAAGAAATCGATACAAAAGTGGTTATTCTAGGCCACCACTATCAGCGAGACGATGTGATCAAGTACGCCGACTTCACTGGTGATTCCTACAAGCTGTCGAAAATGGCTGCTCAGACAAAAGACGCCAAGTGGATTATTTTCTGTGGTGTTCACTTCATGGCTGAAACTGCCGACATTCTTACTTCTTCTGACCAGAACGTGCTGTTACCGAATATGGCTGCCGGATGTTCCATGGCCGATATGGCGAAGTCATCGGATGTGACTGACTGCTGGGACGATATTGAATTAGTTCTCGGTTCAACCGAAAGTGTTATCCCGATCACATATATGAACTCGGCCGCAGCGATCAAAGCTCATTGTGGCAAGAATGGTGGACTCGTCTGCACATCTTCAAACGCTGACAAGGCATTTGACTGGGCGTTGGAGCGAGGGGAAAAAATACTTTTCCTTCCTGACCAGCATCTAGGCAGAAACACCGCAATCTCAAAAGGCATTTCTGAAGATGAACTGGCTCTTTGGAATCCCTTTCTGCCGATGGGCGGTCTTTCAGAAGACGAAATCAAGAATGCCAAAGTATTGCTTTGGCAGGGTCACTGCTCGGTTCACACCCGCTTCACAGTCGACCAAATCAAGGCGGCTCGAGAACGCAATTCAGAAACGACGATTATCGTTCACCCTGAATGCACTCAGGAAGTTGTTTCGGCAGCGGACATATACGGTTCGACTGAACTGATACTAGAAACCATCGCTAATGCCCCTGCGGGTTCGTCATGGGGAGTTGGGACCGAGATTAGCATGGTTCGTCGATTGGCAGCTGAGAATCCCGACAAGGATATTTTCTGTCTTGATCCGGTAGTTTGCCCATGTGCAACGATGTACCGAATCCACCCGGCATATGTGCTTTGGGTGCTTGAAGGCATCATGGCTGGTCTAGCAATCAACCGCATTGAAGTTGAACCCGAGACTCAGCGTAACGCTCTGGTGGCACTCGAGCGTATGCTCGAAGTCGCCGGGTAGTTTCCAACCAATTAAACACTGCAAATTTCCGAATATCAGAATGCTCTTAACACCACGTGAACTAGAAATTGTTATTGATCGTGCGCTGGAAGAGGATTCAATTAGTGCCGATGTAACTACATCGGCACTAATTCCCTCGTATCTTCAAGCTCGTGCCTCTCTAATTCCAAAAGAACCGGGAATTCTTTCAGGACTCGATGTAGTGGCGGCTACATTCAAGCGAGTAAACCCTGATCTGGTGTTTACACAGAAACTGGTTGATGGTGAACGAGTTCAAGGTGGCGAAGTTGTCGCCACAATTTCGGGCTCGATGGCGTCTATCCTTACTGCCGAACGAACTGCACTTAACTTCCTGCAGCGTATGAGCGGTATCGCAACGCTGACTGACTTGTACGTTAAGGCCGTTGATGGCACGACTGCATCTATCGCTGATACCCGCAAGACCGCTCCGGGATTGCGGTTGCTCGACAAGTACTCGGTTTCTATTGGTGGCGGTCGTAATCACCGGATGAATCTCACCGACGGGGTGCTGATAAAGGACAATCATCTAGCCGCTTTGTCGGGTGAGGGTGTGAGCTTGATCCAAGCGATTAAACGAGCTAGGACCAAAGCTCCACATACTGTGAAGATTGAAGTTGAAGTCGAAACTGTCGAGGCTGCACTCGACGCGACTGCAGCCGGTGCAGATATCGTCATGCTCGACAATATGTCTCCAGCTGAAATGCGTAAGGCAGTCGATCAAATCTCCGGCAAGTGCTTCGTGGAGGCATCAGGGAATATCACGCTTGAAAATGTGGCAGAAGTCGCCCAGAGCGGAGTCGATATTATTTCGGTAGGAGCGCTCACTCATTCGGTTCGAGCGTTAGACATTTCTCTTGATTACGAAACGGATAGCGCATAAAACCTGCGTGATCACTCTGCGTTTAGTTCTTAGAGCGTGAACCTAAAACTGTTTCAGACGGGTAACAACTCAGGTAGAGGAGTCCCGACAAAGTATGGTCGCCAGATAGTTCGTAGATCGTTATTTACGGAACCGTAATCGATCTGCCACAAGAGTTCGATTCCCAAGTGTGGGTTCGGGCGCAAGCGGGGTAGAAGAGCCTGTGAGCGTCGGCAAAGGCACGATTGCTAGCTGGTCGCTCAAATAACATCGGCGCAGTAAATTAGCTGCGGCGCGGTGTATTGCCGTCTTCAGAGTCTAGGATGATAGTTACCGGGCCTGCGTTTTCGATTTCGACTTGCATAGAAGCTCCGAACACACCTGTTTCCACTCGTAAGCCACTATTTATCTTAAATGATTCGACTAGATCGTTGAACATTGGCTCTGCTTGCTCAGGACGTGCTGCATCTGTGAAACCAGGCCGACGACCTTTTCGGGTGCTGGCGTAAAGAGTGAACTGGCTGACCAGAAGAATGCCGCCAGCGATGTCCTGCACCGACTGGTCGAATCCTGAATTCCCGGATTCTTCCGGGAAGATTCGCATGTTCAAGGTCTTCTCGACGATGTATTTGAGATCGTCTTGGGTATCGTCGTGAGTGATGCCGATCAGCAGACAAAGACCACGTTCAATTGAACCAGTTGTTTGGCCAGCGACGTTGACTGATGCTCGGTTTACTCGTTGAATTACAGCGCGCATGTTGGTCGAACTGACTAGTGAGTATGGCTTCCAGCGCCATGGGAGTGACTCGATCCGTCATTATTGGATTTTGAACTGCTATCCGAACTATCGCTGCTGCTTTTGCTATCGGATGATTTTGATTCCGAAGAGGATGAACTCGAAGAGTCGGAGTCTGATGACGTGCTGTCACTGCTTGCAGGGCTGCCGTTGGATTTACTTCCTGATGATGATCCTGAACCATAGTCGGTGGTGTAAAAGCCAGAGCCTTTGTAGATAACCGTCGGAGCGGATATCTGTCGTTTCGACTCGCTGTAGCAAGTTGGGCAATTGGCGCCAGGTTCATCGCTGAACTTCTGAATCAATTCGAAAACATGTTTGTTTTCAATACATTTGTAAACGTAAGTTGGCATCTTTTGTGAGAGTGGGGACTACATGAAAACGCGAGAGCCGAAGCACTCGCATGGATTTTTATAACCGATATATAAACTGATTTTATACGAGCGACGTAAGAATATACCGCGGAGTTAGCTCATCCGGTACATCTCCGAACTCGTCTGCGGTAGATCGACGGTTGATTCCTGTCGTTACGACTGCCGAATCTATTCCTGCTGAATTAGCTCCAAAAATGTCAGTTTCCAGTTGGTCACCGATCATCACTGCGTTAGCTGTGCCGGCTCGATCTATCGCTGCATTGAATATGGGTGCGTACGGCTTACCGAGCTTGGTAGCGATCAGTGAATCATTCGGGCCGTGAAGTCGTTCGAGCGCATGCTCTAGCGTATTAACGAACGCCGCTGCACCAAATCCAAAGACACCGGGGCCGTTTGGATAGATGAAATCAGGATTCGGTAAGACGAGGCACACAGGATTATTTTGTTGAAATCGTCTACTGAATAGCGCTAATAAATCTTCCAGTGTCGATTCCCAGTCGTACGGACCGCTGTGGCCGAGCACAACGATATCCGGCTCTTCGCCACTATCCAGACTCACCAGTTTTGCACCGGCACTGGTCACGTAGTCCTTTGCGTCTTGCGTGCCAAGAACGAGGGTTGGAGCACCTTGAAGGCCGTTCTCCGAGATGTAGCTCGTCATCTGCGAACCTGAGTTTATGATCCGCTTCTTCGGAATGCTGAATCCCTTTGACGCGAAAGTTTTTACTCGAGAGTCGAGAGAAGCAGAAGCGTCATTAGTGACCACGAAATAGTTCATGTGCTCGGTATTCATCCGGTCGACTAAATCGACCGCACCCGGAAGAGGATTAACGCCGTCGACGAGCACTCCAAAAGAGTCAAAGAACAGCGCATCGTACTGTTCGATCAGGGTTGAAATCGTTGTTTGGGTTGGAGTCGTCAAAGATTAGATATCGGGTTGGTAATCAGTCAGATGTAGCTCGAATGAAACCGTTCTTCCAGGCGTAGTCGACATCAGCTACCGGCAACGAAATTGCGTCGCCAAACGTCAATGTGTTCCCGCCTACGGATCCGATTATTATCGACGGAACGTTGTTTGCAGTAGTAATCGCTTCAAAGGCAGCCAAGTTCTCGGTCTTCACGCTGACGATAATCCTCGATTGGGTTTCTCCGAACATTGCAGCATCCCATCGTTCTCCGGGGGCTGAATTTATCGAAGCACCGATCTCACCAATTACAGCACTCTCTGCGATAGCGACGGCAACGCCGCCGTCGGATACGTCATGAGCGGATGCGATCAGTTCCTGGGTTATAGCTTGTCGGCAAGCTGCTTGAGTACGAATTTCAAGATCGATGTCGAGTTTGGGCTGACCTTCCACTTTGCCATGAATGAAGTCAAGGTATTCGCTACCTGCCAGACCGTCTATATCATCCCAAGTTGAATCGGTTCCAATCAGAACAATCACATCGCCTTTTGACTTGAATCCGACTGTCGAGTGCTTCTCGACATCTTCAAGAAGTCCGAGCGAGCCAATGATGGGAGTCGGAAATATATCGGTGCCCTGAGACTGGTTGTACAGACTGGCATTACCGCTAACAATCGGAATTTTGAATGCTTCGGCAGCACGGCTCATTCCGGCAATCGACTCTGTGAGCTGGAACTGTACGTCTGGCGTCTCTGGGTTGCCGAAGTTGAGTCCGTCTGTAAGTGCGACAGGCGTTGCACCGGTGACAGAGAGGTTCCGGCATGCTTCAGCAACCGCTATTGCGGTGCCGATCTCGGGATCGAGGTAACAAATTCTGCCGTTACAGTCGGTTGATAATGCGATTCCTCGCTTTGAGCCTTTGAGCCGCAATACAGCAGCGTCGCCACCCGGTTCTACAACCGTGTTAGTCTGCACATGGTAATCATACTGACGGTAGATCGGGAATCGCGATGCGATGTTTGGAGACGCAAGTATCTTCAGCAGCATATCGGCAGGGGACTGAGACGGAATTGGATTCGCAGAGAGATCGGCGTTCTGTAGCTTCGTTAACCATTCCGGCTTCACTCCGGTGAACTTGTACTCAGGTGCGTCGGTGAGAGTAATTACGGGTGTAGAAGTTATTTCCACCCCCCCGTCGTAGATTCGGACGTTCTCTCCGAGTTCAAAGTTACCGATGATCGTTGCATCAAGATCCCATTTTTCGAACAAATCAAATACTGCCCCTTCTTGTCCGGGCGTCACGGCAAGAAGCATTCGCTCTTGAGATTCAGAGAGCATCACTTCGTAAGGGGTCATGCCTTCTTCGCGTCGTGGTACTTGATCGATGAGCAGCTTCAGTCCCATTACAGATCGTTCGGCCATCTCGATGGCAGCAGACGTTATTCCCGCAGCTCCACAGTCTTGTAGACCGACGACGCCGGGCAGATCAAGTGCTTCTAGGCAGGCTTCGATCAGCACTTTTTCAAGAAAAGGGTTTCCGACCTGAACAGCTGATCGCATCTCGGCCTGTTCTACAAATGCTCGTGAAGCTAGCCCCGACGCGCCGTGAATTCCATCTCGACCGGTGTCGGCTCCAACGAGCATTAGCAAATCGCCAGGCTCCTTAGCCGATGCGCTTGCGATCTTGCCATCTTCGATCAGGCCAACGCACATTGCATTTACAAGTGGATTGCCTTTGTAGGTGTCGGAGAAAAATATTTCGCCGCCTACGTCGGGAATCCCGATGCAGTTTCCGTAGGAGGAAATTCCGCCGATTACACCATTAAGGAGATATCGAGTTCGGGCGTTATCGGGCTGCCCGAATCGCAGGGAGTTGAGCAATGCAATTGGGCGGGCGCCCATGGCGAAGATGTCACGAATAATGCCTCCAACACCTGTGGCTGCACCTTCAAAGGGCTCCACTGCCGATGGGTGGTTGTGCGATTCGATTTTGAAGCAAACAGAAAGTCCATCACCAAGGTCGACGACTCCCGCATTCTCAGCACCGGGGGCTACCAATAATCTCTCAGAGGACGAAGGAAGGGCGCGGAGCAGGGCTTTCGTGTGCTTGTAGCCACAGTGCTCAGACCACAACGCCCCGAATAGTCCTAGCTCAAGCGGCTCTGGCTCTCTGCCGAGTCGATCTACAATCGCTTCGTATTCGTCGCGACTAAGAGCGATTTCGTCGAGTGTTTCCTGGCTAACCGGCATATGGAGTTTTCGTTTCGTTTGTTGAAGTACTTGTAAAAAATTGTGATCGGTTTGGACTAAGCTAGAGAAGCTGCGAAACTTTCGATCAACGAGTTGAAAATTACGTTCCCATCGTCCCCACCAATGAGCTTCTCACTGGCCTTTTCGGGGTGCGGCATCATGCCCATCACGTTGCCGCGTTCGTTTACGATTCCGGCGATGTTGTGGATCGACCCGTTCGGGTTGATGTCTGGGGTTACCTTGCCTGAGGAATCGGCGTAGCGAAGAACGATCTGCCCGTTACCTTCGAGTTGGTCTATCGTGGCATGATCGGCTTGGTAGTTACCTTCGCCGTGTGACATCGGGATATGGAGCGTTTCGCCAGTTGTAGCTTTCGAAGTAAACATCGTTGAGTCATTTTCGACCTTAAGGTCGGTCCAAATACAACGGAACTCAAGGTGTTCGTTGCGCATTAGAACGCCGGGCAGTAGACCTGATTCGCAGAGGACTTGGAAGCCGTTGCAGATGCCAAGAACTGGTCCGCCATTGTCAGCGAACTGTCGGACAGCTTCCATTACTGGTGAAAATCGAGCTATCGCGCCTGCTCGAAGGAAATCACCGTAGGAGAATCCGCCGGGGATTATGATCGCATCATACTGGCCCAGAGCTTCGTCACCGTGCCAGATGTACTCTGCGGCCTGACCCAGAACACCGTTCACTGCGTGGTGCGTGTCTCTTTCACTCCAAGTACCGGGGAAAACGACAATCCCGAACTTCAATTTAGGTGCTCCCTTGAGGCGTTCGTGCCAACTAAATCCTCCCTATGCAAGACAAGTTTCTATTGTCACCTCTCCCGGCTAGAAAATCACGGAACTAACACATCTTTTTGTTAACCGGATGTGAAATGTCGTCACGTGAACATGGCTCAGCAGAACCTGTGAAATTTGGACAAACAAAAACACCTCGGAACCAATTACCGAGGTGTTAACGCAATCTAACCAAGATCTACTTAAAGATCTTGGTGGGTGATTACATAGCTTTCAGAGTTGCCTTTACGCTCTTGCGGTGCTTAGCAGCTGCAGTCTTCTTGCGAGTAATGCTAGGTGGCTCGAAATTCTGACGACGCCGGGCTTCTGAAATAATCGATTCCTGCTGTACGCGCTTGGTGAAGCGTCGTAGGAAGCCTTCGAAGCTCTCGCCTTCGTTGATTCGTAGTTCTACCAACGGTGATCCTGATTCGTAGTTTGAGTCACAAATGATCGTGACCGGTCGAAATTCATCTGAAAAGCAGATGCGCTAGCTTCCAGTATAGGTAGTAGCCCAACGCAAGGTCAATCTAAGTTTCACACTTGAACTGCTACTCAGCGGTGGTAGATGCAGCTGAACGGATAATTGAGAGCGCATTTTCCATTCTCTCGACGCAACGGACCTGCCCAATTGCAGCCATTGTGTCGAATAACGGTGGAGCGAACGCTTTGCCTGTAATTGCGACTCGTATCGGCGAAAATAACTGACCCGGTTTCATTTCGATCTTCTCGGCTAACTCTCGGTACTCAGTTTCAAGATGCTCTGGCTGGAACGAGGAGACAGTCTTGCACAGTCCGAGTGCTGATTCGAGAGCAATCTCTGTCATAGCTATGTCCATCTTTCGACCCGGTAGATCTTCAGCGGCAGGATTCACGTTGTCAGCAAAGAAGAAATCAAGAGTCTCGGTTCCTTCGGTCAGTAGCTTTAAACGCTCGTGGACAAGTGGGATAAGTTTCTTCAAATACACGCGGTCGATAGGACGCTCTACCGTGTCTGGCAGGCCGCCATCTGCTTCAGGTCGTTCCATGAACGGCAGCAACATTTCTATCAAATGGTCTTCGTCCATGCTCCGAATGTAAACGCCGTTCATCCACTCCAGTTTTTCGGCGTCGAAAGTCGCAGGGGAATCGTTGATCCGATCGATGCTGAATCGACGCACGATACGCTCGCGAGTCATCACTTCGGTGTCGTCGCCGGGCGACCAACCGAGCAGGCACATAAAGTTGAACACAGCGTCGGCCAAGAATCCTTGGTCACGATATTCAAGTGCGGAAGTAGCACCGTGACGCTTACTAAGTTTCGATTTATCCTTGCCGAGAATCAGCGGCACATGAACGTATTCCGGTGGCTCGATGCCAAGCGCCTGATGAATTAATAGATGGCGAGGTGTGCTTGATATCCACTCATCACCACGTACGACGTGCGTGATTCTCATCGCTTTGTCGTCGAGTATGTGGGCAAGGTGATAAGTCGGCATTTGATCCGACTTCAAGATTACGAAATCGTCGAGCTCTTTTAGCTCGAAAGTGATCTTGCCGCGAACAGCGTCGTTGAATGAAACCGATCCGAACTCGGGAACCTTTAAGCGAATTGTAATTGGCAATCCCGCTTGCCGAGACTCTTCGATTTCCTCAGCGCTACGGTGTCGACCACGACCATCGTACCGTGGCGGCTGCTTTGCGGCGCGCTGTCGCTCTCGCAAGGCGTGGAGTTGCTCTGGAGTGGTGTCGTCGAAGTAAGCGTGGCCCGATTCAACAAGGCTGTGTGCCGCGTCGATATACGTCTGCTGGCGCTCTGACTGCACATATGGTCCAACCGGACCGCCCTTGCCGGGTCCTTCGTCCCAACTAAGTCCCAACCAATCTAAAGATTCAAAAATAGCCTTTTGTGCGTCTGCATCGTATCGAGACCTGTCGGTGTCTTCGATACGGACGATGAACTGACCTTTGGTCTGTTGAGCGAGTACCCAGCAGAAAAGGGCGGTGCGAATGTTACCGATATGTGGGATGCCTGTCGGGCTGGGCGCGTATCGAACTCGGACGGGATAAGTTGGATTAGTCATTCAGAAAACTCTAGCAGCGCCTGAGGCGGGAAGGAAGGAATAAACAGTAACAAGCGGATCCAATGAAAGACGAGCTATTGCAGCGTCTCGAGCGCGCGTGTCAGATCAGCCGGAAGTTCGGAAGTTACGGATAGTCGTTTACCAGTGACCGGATGATCGAATTCAAGCTTTGATGCATGAAGAAATTGACGGTTTAAATTCGGAAGATTTTTTTGTCGTCCGTAAGTTTGGTCACCAATAACCGGGTGACCAATAGCGTCCATATGAACCCTTATCTGGTGCATCCGACCCGTTTCGAGTTGTATCTCTAGAAAAGCGAAATCTCCGAACTGATAATCAACTCGGTAATGAGTTCGCGAATGTCGACCATTTTCGTCGATTGCCTGTCTTTTGCGGTAATACGGTGATCGTCCAATCGGTGCGTCGACTACACCTTTTTGCGATTTCGGAATGCCGTGGACGAGTGCGGAGTAAATGCGGGTAATCTCATGATTTCGGATCATTTCCGAAAGGCGTATGTACGCCGGTTCGGTGAGCGCAATGACCATCAAACCGCTTGTGTCTTTGTCGAGTCGGTGAACTATGCCAGGGCGATCAGGTTCACCGATTTCAACTATTTTGGGCCACTTGTACGCGGCTGCGTTAGCCACGGTGTCGTCGATATGCCCAGAACCGGGATGAGAGGTCATGCCTACGACTTTGTTGATAACGGCGATGTGCTCGTCTTCATAGGCAATGTCTAGCGGGATGTTGCTTTTGATGATCGAAGTTGGTGCTACGGTTCCGTCGGAGCTTGCCTGTATGACTTGCCCCACGGTGAGTTTTGCCGAAACCCGCGAGATTATTATCCCATCGATCGAAATTTCACCGGCTTTGATAGCGCGTTGAGCGACTGATCGCGATGCTGCTTCATCCCAATGCTCGCTTAGGAACACGTCCAAACGTTTTCCAGATTGTTCTTCGGTAACTGCGAACTCAGTCAAATTAAAAAACTACCGAAATCTAATCTGAAGAATCAGATGTTATGTTGGTGATTGCCTGCTCGGATGGTTCCGCAGCATCTATGCTGGAATCTACTTTTGATTTTCCACTTTCGTCGAGGAACAGGAAGTAGAAAATCATCAGGACAATCCCGATAACGATTGAGGAATCGGCGATATTGAAGATAGGCCACGGACCTACATCAAAAAAGTCTGTGACGTGACCAAGTCTAATGCGGTCTATGATGTTTCCGATCGCCCCACCGAATTGCATCCCGAAGGCGATTCGAAGAACCCAAGGTGGGTTGTCAATCGAACTATAAATCCAAGTCAGCACGCCGACTGCGCCGAGCGAAACCCATGTAAGAATGTCACCTTGACCCTCGAACAATGAAAACGCTGTGCCGGTGTTCCATGCATGAGTGAAGCGGAAGAACCCGGTCGCTGGCCACGACTCGCTAACTGCTAAGTTTTCGATCACAATCCACTTAGTGATTTGATCCAGAATGAGCGCGGTAAACATCATTATCCACGGCAACGGATCAGTAAGTTTCGAGCGGGGCTGCTCGTCTGGAGTATAAATTTCGTCGTTGGTCAAAAAATGATCGCTTGGGCTATGTGCAGGGGATGAATGCGGCATTACGAGGACTGTAATCGAGCTCGAACAACGCTGGAAGTCCTATTTGAGTATACGTTCGGACCGTATGCGTGGAGTCATTGTAGAGATAGAATCTGCTGTCGATATCGATTATAAAAACTCAGCTTTTGCCCAATATCTTATGACGGAGAACCAACGACATGATCCGAGTCGACTTACGGAGTGACACTGTTACTCACCCAAGCCCCGAAATGCGTACCGCAATGTACGAAGCTGAACTTGGCGATGACGTTTATGGCGACGATCCCACAGTAAACGAACTTCAGCAACGCGCTGCCGACATGCTTGGCAAGGAAGCTGGACTATTCGTTTCTTCAGGCACGCAGGGAAACTTGGTGTCGGTGCTCGCTCAGGCACAGCGTGGCGATGAAGTGCTGGTCGGAGATCAGTGCCACATTATGAATTCCGAAGCCGGTGGCACGATGGTGCTGGGCAGCGTCGTTCTCTATCCGATCAAGACCGACGACTTTGGATTTCTTGAACCTAATTTGATTCAGGAAGCGGTAAAGCCACGTGATTATCACAAGCCGCCGACTCGATTGCTAACAATTGAGAACACTCATAATGGCTCAAGCGGCCGGGCGCTGAGTCCCGAACAGATGAAGGCTATGGCTGACGCGGGGCACGAAAAAGACCTGAATGTTCATCTCGACGGTGCTCGACTATTCAATGCTGCTGTAGCTCTTGGTGTTCCAGTTTCAGAGCTTACTGAGAATGTGGATACAGCTACCTTCTGTCTATCTAAAGGACTTTCCTGTCCGATAGGTTCAATCGTAGTTGGTTCAAAAGATTTCATAGAGGAAGCTGATCGATGGCGCAAGATGCTTGGTTCTGGGATGCGACAAGTTGGTATCGTCGCAGCAGCTGGGCTTGTGGCGCTGGATTCAATGATCGATCGTTTACAAGAAGATCACGATTCTGCTCGCCATATTGCTTCACGAATGGCTGAAATGAAGGGCATCTCGGTCGATCCTGAACACATCCAAACGAACATAATCAGGTTTGGTGTTCCAGAGCACACTGGCGATCAGATTGCCACAAGGATGAAAGAAGAAGGTGTGTACATTAATGGCGGAGATTCTGACCTCCGCATTGTTACTCACTATGGATTATCGGCAGAGGATTACGAATTCACGATTTCAGCTCTCGATAAAGTGATGAAAGAGATCGCTTCGTAGTTATCTCTTACCTCTTTAGGCAAGAGCGTTTCGCACTGCATTTATGACATACGCACTCGAAATTGATGGTCTGACCAAACGCTTTGGAAACAAAACGGTAGTCGACGATATTTCGTTTTCGGTGGAAGAGGGCGAAGTATTTGGGTTTCTGGGTCCGAATGGATCCGGCAAGACAACGACTATTAGAACTGCCCTTGGAATCCTCCGACAAGATGCGGGGAATGTTCGGTTTTTGGGCGGCCTGAACGCCGAAGAAGCGATGCCTAGAGTCGGCTATCTCCCTTCACATCGCCTACAGCATCGATGATGAGAATTGCTGGCAACACAGATCGTATGTACGAAGTCGTTCAGGGGCTGGCTGTGACCGCTCTTGCCGGAGTATTCCTACTGTGGCTGAGCGCCCGCGTGTTCAGGGCCGGTCTGCTTCTGTACGGACAGCGAATGAGTATTCGGTCCGTGTGGGGCGCACTACGCCAGTCGGGCTAAATTACTGGTTCGAACGATCTAGTCGTTCGAAGATTTTCCATATCGTTCGCCCCACCATTTGATGAGTCGCTCGCGGATTGCGTGCTCGGTTCCCAAATCGCCCGGCTCGTAAAATCGTTCATTCTTTATCGCCTCGGGTAAATTGTCCGACTGCGAAAAATGCCCCGGCTTGTCGTGCGGGTACTCGTAACCCTCGCCATAGCCAAGATCTTTCATGAGTTTTGTAGGCGCGTTCCGTAGATGCTGAGGTACTGGCTCATCTCGCGAAGCCTTAACGAACTCCAGCGCTTTGTCGATCGCCTTGTACGCTGAGTTAGATTTTGGGGCGGTTGCCAGATAGATAGTCGCTTCAGCCAACGGAATTCTGCCTTCAGGCATGCCGACGAAACTGACGGCCTGTTGCGCCGCCATTGCGACGGCTAGGCCGTTGGGGTTGGCGAGTCCGATATCTTCGGCAGCTGAAATCACTAATCTTCGCGCTATGAAAACAGGATCTTCGCCAGCGTCGATCATTCGAGCTAGATAGTACAAAGCGGCGTCGGGATCAGAGCCGCGAATCGTTTTGATGAACGCCGAAATCGTGTCGTAGTGCATGTCGCCCAAACGGTCGTAGCGCGACTGTCTTTGGACTGACTCTTCCATCGTTTCGACTTCAACTGAGATGTTTCCCGACTTATCCCTCTCGGTAGATTCAACCGCTAATTCGAGCGTGTTTAGAGCTGATCGAGCATCGCCATTGGCAACCCGAAGCAGGAAATGCATCGAGTCTTCTGAAAGTGATACACCTTCTCGGCCAAGCCCGTGGTCTTCATCAGTAATCGCCCGTTCAATGATTTCTGTGATGTCTTCGTCGTGAAGTGGTTCGAGTGTGTAGACCCGAGTTCTCGAAAGAAGCGGAGATATGACTTCAAACGACGGATTCTCGGTAGTCGCACCGATAAGCGTGACCGTGCCATCTTCGACGTGAGGCAGTAGGGCGTCTTGCTGTGATTTCGAGAATCGGTGAATTTCATCGATGAACAAGATCGTTTTTCGGCCCGTTTGCCCAAGGCGGTCGCTCGCCGCTGCCATCACGGCCCGAACGTCTTTTACGCCTGAAGTTACTGCGCTTAATTGCTCGAAGTGGGAATTGGTTTCACCGGCGACTAAGCGGGCAAGCGTTGTTTTTCCGCTGCCGGGCGGTCCCCAGAGAATCATCGAAGGCAGACGATCCTCGTCGATAGCCCTACGAAGAACTTTGCCGGGTGTCAGGATGTGCTTTTGACCGATGTATTCGTCAAGAGTTTGTGGCCGCATACGAGTCGCTAGCGGGGCGATGCGATCTTGAATTTCTTGTTTACGATGGTCGAACAGCGTCATAGTCACAGGTTACGCCACGAATGTACTGACGGGTCATTATGAATGGCAATTGAGGGCAAGTCATCAAGTTGGCAGCCGTGGTTGAATTTACTTTCGAGGAAGTGCCTTCGGAACGATCTCGTTGTTGGCGCGCCGGTTGAACGCCTTATGCCCACCGTAGTTCATTTCGGCAATTGTCACGCCGTCTCCACCGTCGCCATATGAGGCGGCATAGTGACGTACAACGAGGTCGCTCTTAGTCAGAATCTGTCGGCTTAGTTGCTTTAGTACGCCCGTGCCATGACCGTGATTGATCTTGGCGATATGTAAGCGTGAATTGTGGCAGTGCTGAAGGTGAACCAAAATAGCAGTTTCAGCTTCATGTGCTCGCATGCCGTGAATGTCGAGCTCGATCTCGGCGGCATCATAGCCGCTCGACGAAGCATTGGAGTTCGATTCCCATGATTGCTCTGAAGCTGGCTTTGGACGCCTGCGTCTTTTAGGACTCATTGCGTCGACTGCCCCACAGCGAATTTGATTGCTTCGACCACTGCATGATCCTGACTAGCGAGCACCGTGCGAGGATCCAACAAGATTTGGTCATTCTCGATTCTGGCAATAACTGCAATTGGGGCTCTCCGAAGTATTGCAGCAAAACTGTCTGCGCTGACCGATGGGTCGATGGTCAATACCGTCGTCGGCAGGGTTTGACCCGGCAGTGAACCGCCGCCAACAGTTGATCTACCTCGGTGAATCTCTCCGATAGCGGATTCCGTTTGCCACTTTTCAGCTCTGAGAGCGATCTCTGCTTCGTTCATAGCAATCATGTTCCAGATCGGAATTTCTTCTTCGTGCGCACCTTTGATATACGAAATTAAAGTCGAAGCGATCGCCGATAGTGACATCTTGTCGATTCGTACGGCGCGTGCGAGTGGGTGTTTCGAAACCAAGTCGACCCACTGTTGCTCGCCAGCTATTAGACCTGCTTGAGGACCACCTAATAGCTTGTCCCCTGAGAACAGCGTCAACGCTGCACCATCGGACACTGAATCTTGCGCCTTAGGCTCTTGATCAAGACCGTATTTTCGAGTGTCGACCAAACAGCCCGATCCCAGATCATTGATTACAGGGATTCCATGCTTTTTTCCAACAGCGACCATGTCCGCCAGTTCTGGCACATGAGTGAATCCCTCAACGACAAAATTGCTTGGGTGGACTTTGAGAATTGCAGCTGTATTTGGAGTGATTGCGGTTTCATAATCAGCAGCATAAGTTCGATTTGTCGTGCCCACTTCTACGAGCTTAGCGCCTGATTGACGCATCACATCTGGTATCCGAAAGCCACCACCGATTTCCACAGCCTCACCACGAGACACTATTATCTCGTTTTTCTCAGGGTTTGCACCAGCCACAGCAGCCAATGTGAGTAGTACAGCGGCGGCATTGTTATTTACGGCGATTCCCGCTGCGGCACCTGTTGTTTGAGATAAAAGATCTGAAATATGGGCGTTTCTAGAGCCGCGTTTACCTGATCCAAGATCAAACTCTAGGTCGGAGTATACCGATGCCGATTCAGCCGCAGCATGAGCCGCTTCGAATGTTAGCGGTGAACGTCCTAGATTCGTGTGAAGGACAACCCCGGTAGCGTTGACGACAAGCTTAGGCCATGTCCCCCAAGCGCCCTCGGCGCGTTTCACGATTTCAGACACCATCGACTCGATGGTGGGTGCAGAACCGGTGTTTTTAATCATCTCACGAGCTTTCCCCAACACTGCACGTGCGACCGTAGTAACGGCTTCATGGGAAAAAATTCGAACAACGTCTGCGACTTCTTCTGATTGAAGAAGTGCGTCCACTGATGGCAGTGATCGGTATGCGGACTCTGTCAAATGGAGACTCCCTGCTAGTTTCCGCAATTCGTCTGTAGGTGGCAATAAGCGAGTCAGTCGAACAGTCAAAACGCATTTTATTGATTACAAGTGCAAAAGTTTACTACTCTCGAACTTGAATTTAGTAGAAAAAAGCACGGCGACTATGTCCTTGCGGGCGTAAGATTACTCGGTTCGCCACTTATGTAACTGGCTCTACTTGGAGTTCGAGTGTTAATCATCGGTCTTACCGGCGGTATTGGAACCGGAAAATCCGAGGTTTCTCATATTCTTCGTGATCTGGGAGCAGTGGTGATTGAGTCGGACAAAGTTGCGCACCAGTCATACGAGCCAGGAACGAAGGCTCATGGTTTGATCGTAAACCAGTTTGGTGAGGGCGTTCTGGATGGTTCAGGGTTTATCGATCGGAAGACCTTGGGCGAAATCGTTTTCTCGGATCCTGCCCGGCGTTTGGAACTTGAAAAAATTGTATGGCCAGCCACGCGAGAGCTGACACTGGCACTCTTGAAAAAAGAAACGGAACGCGGAACTGAAGTCGTTGTGGTTGAAGTCCCAAAACTATTCGAATCAGGATGGGACAAAGTCGCAGATGTCATATGGACTGTTGAAGCACCACCAAGCGTGGTTAGTCAACGGGTTAAGCGACGGTCGGGAATGAGTAAGTCCGACATGAGAGCCAGAGTTGCTGCGCAGCTCACGAGGCAAGACCGTGTCGATAGGGCAGACATCGCGATTGAAAACGTCGCAACGCTTGAAGATCTGCGTAATCAAATATCGAAACTCTGGGAATCAATAGCTTAGAGAATGTATCCGGATGTGAATCCGAAATAGTTCACCGCTAATCGGTGAGGAAATGCCTTCAAGGCGTGAGTAGTAATGGCCACAGAACAGAAATATAACGAGCAAAACATTGAAGACCATTACGTAACGGAAGAGCCGTTTTACGTACCGACTTCTGACGAAATCGACATTTTTGAATCGGCCTATCGGCAGCGAGTACCGATTCTCCTAAAAGGACCTACCGGAACTGGTAAGACCCGTTTCGTAGAGCACATGGCATGGCGCCTGAGCGAAGGCCTTACTGCGCGAAACCCTGGTGATACCGCATTGAACGGCAATGGTACAAAGCTTCCGCTCATAACAGTTGCATGTCACGAAGACCTGACCGCTAGCGACCTTGTTGGTCGATACCTACTTGATGCCGATGGCACTCGTTGGATCGATGGACCGTTGACTCGTGCTGTAAAAGCCGGTGGAATTTGCTACCTCGACGAAATCGTCGAAGCACGAAAAGACACCACAGTCATCATTCACCCGCTAACAGACCACCGTCGTTCACTAACTATCGACAAACTCGGATCAACCATCGAAGCTGCCGATGGCTTTCTTTTGGTTGTTTCTTACAACCCGGGATACCAGAACGCTTTAAAGGACTTGAAGCACAGCACCCGACAGCGTTTTGTTGCGCTTGAATTCGACTTCCCAGAAGAAGAGCGAGAAGCTCAGATTATTGCCTACGAATCGGGTTGTGATTCCGACACTGCTGAACGATTGGCACGACTCGGTCTCAAAATTCGAAACCTTCGCGAGCATGGCCTTGAAGAAGGTGCTAGCACTCGAATGCTTATTTACGCAGGTCGTCTGATCAAAGAAGGGGTATCGCAGCGGCGAGCCTGTCAGGTGTCTGTAACTTGGGGTATCACTGACGATCCACAGGTTCAGCGCAGCATCGATGAGGTTGTTACTTCGATCTTCGCGTGAACACTACCAAGCTTACGATCAACCGGCTAGAAACTACTTTGAGACAGTACTCAGGCAAGAAGCATGAGGCACTGGGTAGTAGTTCTCTCGCGGCTGTAAGTGTGCTGTTCAATGTGACGAACGGTGAACCGTGCGTGTTGATGATTAAGCGAGCGGAATCTCTCAGAATCCACAGTGGTCAATGGGCGTTCCCTGGTGGGATGATCGAAAAGTCTGACATTTCGCCAATGCATGCAGCATTGCGAGAGACAGATGAAGAGCTTGGAATAAAGTCGAGTGATATCGATATTTGGTGTCAAATGCCACCAGTTGATACCTCGACAGGATACGAAGTTTGGCCATACGCAGGCAGGGTGGCGGACGGTGTGAAAATCACGCCTGAAGAAGCTGAGGTTGCGGATGTAGTAAACATACCCGTGAGGGTATTTGTGGACGTAGTATCTCGACGATCGATTACGGTCGTCAGGAAAAGTGGAGTACGAAAGCTAACCGCTTACGCCTACGAGGATCGCATTATCTGGGGAGCATCTGCTCAGATAATTGCGAATGCTATGAATATTGTGATGAATGCAGCATGAAACAGTCTGACAAAGGGCAAGACCAGAGTTGAACAGTTCCGACGACGCAAAGCAAAACGCAATTGAGACCACCCGTAAGGAACTGGATCAGTTCCCAGCGCCAGTGCTCGAACGATACGAAGTTGCCCTCGAAAAGCTAAACGGACGATTAGCTGACGAAACTTGCCAGCTGTGGGCTCAAGAAGGCTTAGAAATCGCCAGCAAGACCGTACGGTCGTGGGAAGCGGCAGCCGAGTTCTTCGACGCTTCAGTAGCGGTTCAACGACAGCTTCCTTCAGGTCAATTCTTGAAGTGGGCGAAGACTGGCACATCTCTATGTGAAGATTCGCCATCATTGGCAGTTGCATATTTCAAGTCGTCACCCAAAGCGATGCTCCGGCTACGCCCTCGCTACATCGACGATTGGGCTAACGTGTGCCGGGCTCTATATCGCGGCACTTGGAAATCGTCGGCTCTTGCTTGCCGATTATTCGAGGCGACTCCGGATCTGTTAGAAACACTTTCCTTTGAAGAATTCTGCCATTTCGGTGAGTTCCTCGAAATCCTCTCCCGCCGATCCTACGATCAGGCTGGCGATGCTCTTGGAGCCGGCATCGACCTATTCCCGAAAATTACCGGAGACGTCGACCGGTTTATCAATCTTGCACAGATCGTCGCTGAGAAATCTTGGCGAGAGACCGCGGTGCTATTCGACTCCGCAACCGCCTCTCTTGTCGAACTCGGCTCTCCCCACAGGGCTCCCCTGATTTCACTTGCTCGCCGACTCGTAATCACTGGCGTAAGCGATGCCGCTGGAGTGTTAAGAGATGGCGCAAATACGGTCAACAAGATTCCTTCTGACAATCGCGACCGATTGCTTGAAATGACTGATGGTATTGCGGCCGTGTCGGCGCCTGCTGCCCCAGAGTTTTTGAAGATCGTTCCTGAAGTTCTCGAACGGGTGACATTCGATCAGATGGGGCAATGGCAGGCAGAAGGTCTGCGCTCGGCTCGTGAGAGCGATGAAGCTGCTGTCATGTACTTCAAACTTGAATCGCCAGCGTCTCAAGAGATGTTAGATTCGCTGTCATCTTCTATTGAACTTTCTCGAGTCCGTGATGTCATCCAGATGTACTGTCTCGCACTCACTGGCCGTTCTATCGACGTTCAGGCAGCCGCTGCGCTGGCTGAGAAGAATATAGGGTGGTTCCAAGGTGAACTGCCAACGACCGAAGGTACAACGATCTACATGCCATCGGTGATCAATCAATACACAACCAAAGACGAAAATTTTGGCTTCTTTAAAGTAATTTCAACCCACCAGATCGGGCACATCGAATTTGGCTCATTCGCATTCGATTTCAATATTCCGTCGACTTTGTTTGATGATCTTCGTTCGCGACTCCCGGGAGCGTCTGAATTGAAGGCTGCTAAAGCAGCAGATGAAGCTGCACAGAAGGCTGTGGCAGCACAACCACAGATGGATGTGTTTGGTGATGATCCGCCTGCTGAACCTGTACAAGCTGCGGCCGAGCCAGTTGAGGTCGAGAGCAGAGAATTTCTAACAGACATGAGTCGATTCTTCGATCTTTTTCAAGAACGCCGATTGGCTCTCGATGCATTTACAGTGCTTGAAAGCTCACGCATAGACGGATATGTAGAAGAGCTCTATCCAGGTGTTATGACGATGTACGACATGGTTCGTACCGCTTCGCTCGAAGCACGTCCAGATGTAACTGATCTGCCTGCCCGAGAAGCACTCGTTGAATTCATGATCCGAGTCAGCCTTGGCCAGGTAAACGAAATGCTCGTGCCATCGGAGCACATTGAGGTTGCTCGAAAATTGCGCAAGTTGATCCGGCAGGTCACTTCCGTAGAAGCAATCGTAGAAGACGCTGCTGAAGCAGCGATTCGTGCCTACTCGATCTTGATAGAAGTAAAGAACGAAGAAGTCGACGATGACGACTTTGAACAGCTCGAACCTGAGGAAGACGACGAGTCATCTGAAGATGAGGACGATGTAGTCGACGCAGAAGATGTGATTCAGCAATTTATGGGTCAGTCTTCTCCAGACGGAGAGGGTGAAGGCGAGCCTGAGGAAGGCGATTCATCCGAACCAGATTTAGATAGTGAGGGTGAAGGCGAAGAAGACTACTCATCGCCTCAGGAAGTCGACTACCGTGGTGAGTTCAAGCCTGAGCTTTCACAGCTGCTATCCCAAATGCAGATGATGGAAAACGGCGAAATGTCGGATTCCGGCGAAATGGAGCCGATTACTCAAGAGCAGCTCGAAGAGATGATGAAGAACGCTCCAGAAATGGAAATGGAGCAGGCCGAGGGTGAAGAGGGTGGCGATCAAGAGGTTTCAGAAATGATCGAAAACCTGATGAAAGAGCTGCAGAAACGAGATCCGGAGAACCAGCAGTTTCAGCCCGGACCTTCACAACACGTCAATGAAGATGGTGGTCCGCTTACAGCGACAGAACCCGATACATTCACGTACCCCGAGTGGGATTTTAGGGCAAACGAATACAAGCCGAACTGGTGCATGGTTCACGAGAAGATTATGGCTGACGGAGAACCTAATTTCTTCCGCGAGACTCTCGCAGAGAACTCAGGACTGGTCGCACAGATCAAACGACAGTTTGAGTTGGTCATCCCAGAGATGTACCGAAAACAGAAACGACTAGAAGACGGCGAAGAATATGATCTCGATTCCGTTTTGGAAGCATTGATCGATCTAAAAATCGGCGTTTCGCCAGAAGAGAAGCTCTATTGGCGTCGTAACAAGAACGAACGGTCTGTTGCTGTCGCATTCCTATTGGACCTCTCTGCGTCTACAGCAGAGGCGATTGATGAAGCTAAGAAGCCGTCTGACGACTGGGGTGCACCTGACGATCCTGTGGAATACATGGTCTGGCTGCGTTCACGCCGATCCGAAGGTCTTCGTCGCACTTACAAGCGGATCGTCGATGTTGAAAAAGAGGGAATTACCCTTTTGGTCAATTCACTCGAAACGCTTGGTGATATGTACGGAATTTACGGGTTCTCAGGCTATGGTCGGGAGAACGTGGAGTTCTACACGATTAAGGATATTGACGAGAATTTCTCTGACATGGTTCCTCGACGTATTGACCGAATCGCACCGCTTCACGCTACCCGTATGGGGCCTGCGATTCGTCATACTGCCGCAAAATTGGCAGAAGCAGAGGCACGGTCGAAATTCTTATTCCTCATCTCTGATGGTCGACCACAGGACCGTGGATACTCTCGTGAAGGCGTCGAGAAGGAATACGCGGTTCACGACACCCGTCAGTCACTTATCGAAGCACGTAACATGGGCATTACACCGTTCTGTCTGACTGTCGACAAGGCAGGGCACGATTACATGAAGACGATGATGGAAGATTTCAGCTATGAAGTTCTACCCGATATCAGCTTGCTTCCGAAACGCCTACCACAGCTGTATCGCAATCTGACTACGTAATTTGCTTCCGTGTCGCCCTTACTGAGGGCAGGATGGGTGTGATCTGGTACTTACTGCAGTGAATTGTTGTCCACGTATCAGCGCGATTAGGCAACGTTCAAAATTTGACTGGCAGCACACTAGGAATTGTGTTGACAGGAGCTGATCTTGGTACGAGTTGACTCGGGTGTGTGATGGCGGCTTAGCCGTTGTCGACTAGAATGTCTCCGTAAAACAATTCTAGGATTCGATCTGCCCATTTTGCGTCTATCTTTATCACGTCAGACGTTTCGTTCGCCACAGCGAAACGGTTTGTACCGTTATCGGTGAGGTCACCGATCGTCATGGTCAGGCGTCGTACTTCAATAACGTTGGTGGTTGGGTTTCGATTTTCAATTCGAACTGCAATGTACGGAGATTCAAGAACTGTACCGTACGGGATGTAATCAACATCTTCTTGCAGATTCAATGCTACGGCTCCGCCTATTTGCGGGTTTCCGAAGAACTCTATTTCAGTCATAAGGGCGTCGCCGTCAGCCAGTACAGAGCCTGTGCATGGATCGGTAATTAGTTGACCGTTTTCAATGTCGCAGATTGTCCAGATGTCGGTGTCGCGGTCGTAGCCATATGCTCGAAGTACTTCGTTATTGTCGAACAGAATTACTTCCCGAGGATCGCCCGTAAGCGAGAAGTACCACTCGGGGTAAGGTGGCTCATCTACCAATCGCTCAAGTACACGTCCCCAAGACGAGTTGACAAGAACCAGCTGTGGGAAACCTTCGATAACAGCGTAGTTATTTTCACCGTCTGGAGTCAGATTCCCCAGAATTAGTTTTATAACAGATCCGTCACGCAAGGTGACTGCGAACTCGGCAGACGGGACGTCTAAACCGTACTTTGGTAAGTCACTAAACGATTGTTCCAAAACTCGCTGAGTCCGTGGGCCACCTAGCAGCTGGGTAATACCACCCCAACGGTAAAGGTCGGCAGGGATATTCTCCATGTCATCGAAGTACCATCTGCGCAGGTCTTCGCGGAGCGACCAGCTGAAGACTTTTTCGCCAGTATTGATACTGATGTTTCGAAGATCATCAGGTGAGAGTGTGTAAAAGAACGGTGGGTCTGGCTCTTTAAACTCTACGGGCGGGTTCGTTATGAACCGAGTGACACCGATTGACACAAAAGAGAGAACAATTATTAGGACGAGCAGAAAACGCAGATTCATATTTTTAGCGCCTTCTCCACCATGTCCAGAAGCCAAACAAACTGATCAAGGATGGCATGAGAAGCCATCCTGACCATCGAACGAAGTCACGTTCGTTCTTGGTTAGGAACAGCTGCCTGTTTGCGTCAGTCTTAGCTCTAATCGAAATTAGCTCGTAGTCCTTCGAGAGGTAGTTGACCGCATTGACGAATAGATCTGAGTTGTTCGCCGAACCAAAGTAGTTATTCGTAGCGAAATCAGTATCACCAATTACGATCATATTCATCGTAACGAGCTGTTCTCCGTCTGAATAAACACCGCCGGCAACTTCACCAACTGCTTCAACGACAACCGCCAATGGCAGTGGTCCTGCAATTTCGGTCCCCATGTCGTAGTCCAGAGTGTCAGGATCTGTTTCTGACCAGCTGCTTAGAGTGGTTGAAGCTAGAATTCCCTGTTTCACAAGTGGGGTGTTGTCACCAACAAGAGGAATCGCCGCTGGGTCCATCGCCCAAGCAAAGTGGGTCGTTCCAGGCATGTAAAGAACTTCAAATCCTATAGTCACTGGGTGCGCTGGAATCTGACCGTTGCTCTTCTTGACCTGAATGAACGTTTGACTTGGAGCGACGAAGCTTGCCCGATCGGCAGCTTCACCATCGCCAATTGCCACTGCGTAGCGAGACAGGAACTGCTTGAAGGTATCTGGAGTTGAGTAAGGCTCAAATAAGAACAAGATGCTTCCGCCAAACCGCGCATAGTTCAATAACGCCTGCTGGTCGATCGGAAGTAAATCTTGAGTTGGGTTTGCAAACACAATCGCAGCAGGAAATTCCTGCGGATCGCCTGAAGCCATGCGAGTTCCAAGTTCCTGAAGCGTCTCATTCAGGATTACATAGTTCTCACGGTTAAGTGCACGTCCTGCGAGACCGATGGCTGTCGAGGTTGTGATGTCGGTTAGATCACGCTCGGAGTGTCCGGTAATGAATACAACCTTCTTTTGAGCTATCTGGTTGATTACTAGTAATCCAGTTACAACCTGTTGCTCAGTGAATACATTAGGACCATCCGATGGGTTGGTACCTACAATAATTTCGGTTCGACGACTCTCAACGCCTTCGATGGCGAGGGCCGGGAATTGAGTTACACCTAGAGCAGTCGCAATGTTGGGGTTCAATTCAGGGTCAATTCGGTCATACGTAAGGTCGAAGTCGCCAGATCGACGACGGAACTCACTTAGCATGTCGTCGGTGTCCCGCCACGCAGCGGCTTCAGCCGCTGTATCAGTTGTGAAGAACGCTGTAATTTTGACAGGCTCTTTCAGGTTTTCAAGCGTGTTCAATACCTGCTCTTCAAGCAAGAACTGCTTGGTAGCCGTAGTATCGATTCGCAACCAGCCTTCGGGGCTTGGGCGATCAGTTGCCCAGTGAAGAGTGAAGTTCACTACCACTGCGATCGCTAAAAAAACTATGAAGACGATCGCGGTGTTAAGACCGTATCTGCCACGTCGACCAAATACTGTCTGGCGAACCGTGGCTAGTGAGATAATGGCGTCGATGAGGAGAAGGACGAAACCTGCTCCGGCGACCATGAAAGCCTGACTTTCAAGGCCTCGCAGGAATATCCAAATGAGTACTCCGAAAACGACGGCACCGACACCGACGAAAGCGAGCGCTTGCCTGATGGATTTCGTGTTATTTTTCAGACTCTTGAAAATCGGAGTCTTTTCACGAATAGAATCGGAGGTTGGCCGACTTTCGGGATTGTTCTGCTGATCTGTAGACATCTAAGGAATACTGGCCTAGCGCCATCGCCTTGCTTCCAACACAAGAACTGTGAGGAGCAAGAACACTGCTGTAATTGATGAGTAGTAGGCAATATCTGTTAGAGATATAATGCCTCGTGCGAAATCTGCGAAGTGGCCGCCTTCGGCCACTCCGAAGCTATCAAGGTCGAAAACCGAGAATGAAGCACCAAGTTGGAATGCATCCAAAACTTGGGCTGCCGTTCCCGAAAGTCTTGCGCTCACGAAATCTATGATCGTAAGGGCTGTGAGAATTCCAGATCCAACGACGAGACCTACGATCTGGTTACTGCTAAGAGCCGAGGCGAACAGTCCAACCGCAAGAGTTGCTGATGCATACAAAGTGAGCCCGACTAATCCAGTGAGTAACGGGCCGACGTCTGGATCGCCATAAACGAACAACACAACCACGAAGTAGAGCGAAAGCCCGATCATTACCATTGTTGTAACTAAAGCTGCGATAAATTTTCCGAAAACAATTTCGAATTCACGCAGGGGTGAGGTCAAAAGTAATTCTAGCGTTCCCAATTTTTGCTCTTCAGCAAGGAGACGCATCGTGAGAGCTGGTGACATGAAAATCATGAAGAAAATAGCACCAGCCAAGTAACCACGGATACTTGCTTCAGCGAATGCATCGGAAACCGATGCGACGAAGAAGAAGCCTGTGATAGCAAGGAACGCAGCCGAGACCACGTAGGCCATTGGCGAGGCGAAGTATGTGCGAATCTCTTTGATCGCTATGACGGATATGAAACGCAATTCCTACTCGCCTAAATTCTCTTCGGTTGTCAATTCGAGGAAGATCTCTTCAAGAGTCATCGGCAAAGGGGTCAAATTAGTTAGGCCCCAGCCGTTGTTGATGATGGTCTTCGCAATAGTTTCAGTTGCCTGAGCGTTAGGTCGGGCATCCACGATGAACGGAAGAAAGTCTTCTCGTTCAGCACGTTGTACGATCGACGCTCGCTGATCAGAGCGGGCATCTATTACATCGGAAATATCTCGCATCGCGTTGATAAATGCTGATGCTTCTGCTCCCCGTATGCTGATTTCGATTCGTTCAGCGTGCTGGAGCTTCTCGGAAAGATCGTCTGGCTTGTCGTCAGCGACGATTCTACCGTCGTTGATCACAAGCACTCTCTTACATATAGCGCTTACTTCAGGAAGAATGTGGGAACTGAGAAGCATGGTGTGTTCTTCACCCAGATTGCTGATCAGTTCTCGAGTCTCTACTACCTGAATGGGATCGATACCAATAGTTGGCTCGTCCATTACAAGCACGTCTGGTTCATGAAGAATAGCCTGTGAGATACCTACTCGCTGTCGGTAGCCCTTTGAAAGCCGCCCCACCAGTGTGTTCCTGTATTCGCCGAGCTTCACCATGTCTATGACCTTTGGCAAACGTTCTTTTACCCAAGATTTATTCATGCCACGAATTTCACCCATGTAGGTAAGATAGTCCATAACCGTCATATCTAAGTAGAGTGGAACGGTCTCTGGGAGGTATCCGATGTGTCGGCGAACGTCGAGCGAGTGGGAGACGACATCGTAACCACCGACGGTTACATCGCCCTCGGTCGGAGGCGTGAATCCTGTGACGACCCGCATGGTTGTCGTCTTGCCTGCGCCGTTCGGGCCGAGGAATCCGACGATTTCGCCCTTGAGCACTTCGAACGATATGTCGATAACGGCCGGGTAGGGTCCGTAACTCTTCGACATGTGCTCAATTTTGATCAACTACTCACTCCGGTTTTCGGTTGGATAACGGTGATTACCGCCACAACGGAACTATTCTGCCAAAATAAAATGCCCCGTGCACCTCATGGGACTCGGAAATGGCACACTTGCTCTAACAGAATTTAAATCTGAAATATCTTATCCAAGCAAAATAGCTCCGGCTACACGCTTTCGTTGCCACAAACGGTTCTTTAGCAAATAATTGAACAATGACTTCTAGTGATGAACGAATAAATTATCTCGATCACGCGGCGACCACCCCGATGCGCCCTGAGGTGCTCAAAAAGATGCTCCCGTACTTCATTGAGAAGTTCGGTAACCCTTCGAGTTTGTACTCATTAGCTGGGGAAGCAAGATACGGACTGGATGAGGCTCGCGAGCAAATAGCGACGGTTCTGGGATGCCGTTCAGGTGAAATCGTCTTCACCGGCGGGGGCTCTGAATCTAATAACCTGGCTATAAAAGGAACCGCTGCAAGGCGTTTTGCTGCCAGTGGGGCCACTGTGCAAGCAGGCCACATCGTCACTACGGCTATCGAACACCATGCGATCATTCACCCTGTTGAACAACTCGAAAAGCTGGGATATGAGGCTACATACGTGGGTGTTGACAGTACAGGCAAGGTTGATCCCGACGAGTTTGCTGCTGCGGTCAGGCCAGATACGTTTCTTGCGACCGTGATGCTGGTTAACAATGAGGTTGGTACGATTCAAGATGTGGCGACGATTGCTGGGAAAACACGGGATGCATCGAAATTCCTTGGCGGAAATGTGCTGATTCATACCGACGCTGTTCAAGGCGCAGGGAAGTTGTCGTTGAATGTGAGTGAACTAGGAGTTGATCTTTTGAGCCTGTCAGCACACAAGATTTATGGTCCTAAGGGCGTAGGGGCACTGTATGTAAAGCGCGGCGTGGAACTGGAACCCCTCATTACCGGTGGTGGTCAGGAACGTCAACGTCGTTCCGGCACTGAGAACGTCGCCAATATCGTCGGGTTCGGAGAGGCTATAACACTAGCCGAATCCGAACGAGTTGCATCTCAAGGTGAACTTAAGCGGCTTGCAAATAAACTACTAAAAGGCGTAGCTGAACGAATCCCAAACTCAACGTTTAATGGCAGTAAGACTGACCGGGTTCCTGAAATATCGAATTTCTCTTTTCCTGGAGTGGAGGGTGAACCGGTGCTGTTGGGGTTGGATTTCAAGGGAATAGCCGCCTCTAGCGGTAGTGCATGCAGTAGCGCATCACTTGAGCCGTCTCACGTGCTGCTGGCCATGGGAATTGACGCTGATCTAGCAGTCGGCAGTATTCGAATATCTTTTGGTCGAGAAACAACCGAAAGTGATGTCGATGACGTACTTCAGGCATTGAAAGACGTTTTAGACCAACTGGCGACGTTTCCATCGGCGTAAAGTTAGATATCCACTGTTCAACGAATATCGAATTAGAATTGGTTCATTCGCCGACTCTTGTCAAGAATTAGTTGTTCAATGGTAAAAATAGTGTGCGATACCGACCGTACATCGTGTAGTGTCGCTTGTCGGTTCGGGGTAGTCCCGGACAGTGGAGCAACGGATGACTGAAGAGAATCGAACTGAACAGAATGTGGCTGAAGAAGACACAGCCGCGTCAGCGAGCACAAAACCGGCCGTAGAATCGGCTAGTTTCGCGTTTGGCGACGAAGCAACGAAGAGCTTTCCCGTCCAAGTTGCCGCAGCCATTAATTACGCTAAGGCAAACAAGTACGAGTATGGGCCACGTCTACGGAATGCTGAACTGACATGGAAGGTGGTTTCTGCCGAAAAAATGGCAGGCGACATCGTCAGGGTTCGGATCGAATTCATGCCAGCTTCCGGTTTCCGGGGTAATCCCGGATCGGAGTACATGGATATCGACGCGGGTGGGGCAGTTCTCGCCCGTCGACAGCTCAGCATTCCAAAAGAGAACAAACCATTCGTTCTTATGGGCATTGCAACATTTTCTGTCATATTGGCAGTAGTGGCTATCAGTATGATGACGGTGTTCAAGGGCGAGGCCGGAGACCCTCTGTACATTGCAGGTCGAACGCTGTGGATTAGGGCAGAAGAGCCTAAGCAACAGCAGTTCATCACCTATCAAGGCAGCGACACCAGTGGAACGGTATACAACTGGGCAATGAAGCCTGAAGACGAGGTGAATAACGAGCTCGTTTATGTGAAGATAACCCTTATCAACCAGACATCTGGAACGGTAAACCTTGTTGTGGACGAAAGCTCGTCTAATTTACTAGATAGCAAAAGGACTTCGTACAAACCGATTGATACGCTCGCTCGTGCTTACACTGCTGAACCAGCGCCCAGATACGCAGTCCCCGAGTTTGTTCCCATGTGGGGCACGGTAAAGCTGAACGCTAATGAGCAAGTTACTGGAATGATGGTTTACGAAATGCCGAGAGACAGCTCGTTCTCAGAATTAAGATGGAAAGCATCTGATTCTGTGAGTATTCGGTACGAGTAACCTCTCTAAAGTCAAAAGGCTGTCTCGAATACACGCTAGAATCGCGATACGATGTCAGCAACCTCAGATACTGCTAATTATGCAGAAAATGCCGCTTCTCCCGAACTCACGGGTGAGACCGGCGCTAGCTTGAAAGTGCCTAAAAAGAAAACATCTACTGGAAAGAAGTTGTCACCAGGCCGACGCCAATTTCTTGAATTCAAAGCGGCTTATCACGACTCACTTTTGCTGATTCGGATGGGCGATTTTTACGAAGCCTTTGATGAAGACGCTCATACATTGTCTAAAGTCCTCGGCATTACGCTCACATCACGAGAATCTGGCGCAGGAGGCAAAGCTCCGCTCGCTGGCATTCCGCATCACGCTCTTGATAACCATCTTGGAACGCTCGTTTCCGCTGGCTTGAAGATCGCTATTGCAGAGCAAACAAGCGATCCTACAAAATCAAAAGGATTAGTCGAACGTGCCGTAGTACGGGTTGTGACTCCTGGAACGGTGATCGAGCCGGCGCTGCTGGATCAATCAACAAACAATTACCTTGCAGCGGCCATAAGCGATGGTGAACGTGCTGGACTTGCGTATGTCGATATCTCGACAAGCGAATTTGTGACCGGGGAATTTCTCTTATCAGATCTCAAAGACGAACTGTTTCGCCTTCGGCCGGCGGAATTGATCGCTGACACGCTTTCTCTCGAACTAATCAATTCCAATCAAGAATCCGGTATGGTGGTTCGCCCGCTGGATGAAACACGGCTCGACACTGATCTATCTGCGGCTCGTCTGCTCGAACACTTCAAGGCAAAAACACTGGAAGCGTTCGGGTGCGAGAACATGCCGTTAGCGATTGTCGCGGCGTCATCGATTCTCGATTTCGTGGCTGACACACAATTTGGGGCTATTCCGCAACTGACTTCGTTGCGTACCGAATCGACCAATTCGTATATGAAGCTCGACCAGAAGGCGCTGAGAGACCTTGAAGTCTTCACTTCGTCAACTGGAAAGAATACTGCGCCCACGCTGTATCGAACGCTAGATTTCTCGAAAACAGCGATGGGTGCCCGAACCCTACGGGCTTGGCTCACTAGACCACTGCTCGAACCTGACGACATACAGCGAAGGCAGGAAGTTGTTGCAGCTTTTGTTGACGATCAAAGGTCCCGTTCGCGGGTTCAAGGCCTGTTGGGTCAGGTGTCTGATCTCGAACGTCTCACAAATCGTGTAAGAACCAATACGGCCACTCCACGTGATCTAGCTTCACTTCGAGCAGGGTTGGTTGTGATTCCGGAGTTGATTGAGTCACTGCCCGATGGCGTGATTCCTGGAGGTTCGGTAATCGGTCGACTTCACTCGTCGTCCGAAGCCGTAGAACTGCTCAATGCAGCGATTCCCGACGATCCTTCGATCACGGTTGGGGAAGGTTCAGCTATCCGGGAAGGATTTCATCCGGAACTCGACAAAGTTAGGACACTTTCGGGTGATGCTCGATCGAGTATCGCCGCTCTCGAAGCTGATCATCGAGAAGCAACCGGGATAAAAAGTCTAAAAATAGGCTACAACCGAGTGTTCGGTTACTACCTCGAAGTTACGAAGAACAATGTCCATCTTGTACCTGAATCTTTCGAACGACGACAAACACTTGTGAACGGAGAACGGTTTATTACCCCTCAGCTCAAAGAGCTTGAGTCGAAAATTCTCAATGCCCGTGATCGAATTAGTGAGTTAGAACGTGAAATATTCAGACGCGTTTGCGGAGAAGTTGTAGTTCACGGCGGCAGAATCATGGAGACAGCAAGTGCGCTCGGTGTTTTAGATGCACTGGTCTCTATGGCGCAGGCAGCCGCAGAAAACGGTTGGGTTCGACCTCTAGTGGATAGCGACACCGCTATCGAAATCCTGGGCGGACGGCATCCAGTTGTTGAATCATCGTTAGGCCCAGGCCGGTTCGTATCGAACGATCTCGATCTTTCGAACGATGAGCGACAGGTAATGATCATCACCGGGCCCAACATGTCAGGTAAGTCGACTTATATTCGGCAAGCCGCTGTTCTGGTGCTTTTGGCACAGGTTGGAAGCTACATACCAGCAACCAAGGCAAGAATCGGCGTCGTGGACCGTATTTTCACTCGCGCCGGGCTCTCCGACGATATTTCCGGAGGGCAATCGACCTTCATGGTCGAGATGGTCGAAACCGCGTCGATCTTAAATCAGGCGACAAGTCGTTCACTTGCTGTACTTGACGAAATCGGTCGTGGTACGTCTACGTACGACGGGCTGGCAATAGCTCGATCAGTCGCTGAACATATTCACAATTCACCTAAATTGGGCTGTAAAACTCTGTTTGCCACTCACTATCACGAGATGACCGGACTGGCCGAGCAACTACCACGGACGCACAACTTACGAGTCGCAGTCTCCGAAGAGGCGGGCGAAGTCGTGTTTCTACACCAGATAGTGCCCGGTGGTGCCGACCGCTCATACGGAGTCCACGTTGCACGTTTGGCGGGAATGCCTGGAGCTGTAGTGAGCAGGGCATGGGATCTTCTCGATGAGTTGGAGAACGGTGCCAAATCTACCAATCGGCCGGCAGGATTTCAGTTACAGATGGCGCTTGGAGATCAGCAGGCAGGTAATGAACTTGTCGATGAGCTGAAAGAACTCGATGTAGCCAACATGACGCCTATCGAGGCGATTAACACGCTGTTCAGGCTCCAAGAACAGGTCAAACGAAAAGACGACTGATCTTCCCAGCATCATTTATTGCTACGTTTATCACTTAGAGGTTCGACTTAGGTTGAGATGACCGCGCAAGACACAACAATTTCGTTGTAGCATGCCCGGAATACGTATAAATCACTATTTTTTTTGGGAAGTACGCTAACTCAATTCGGAGGCTGGAATGGAACTTGGTTTCTTCACGATGCCACTGCACCCACCGGGTGCGAATATCGCAGACACGCTCGAGGCAGATCTAAAGCAACTTATCTACCTCGATGAACTGGGCTACTCCGAAGCGTGGATAGGGGAACACTACACAGCTGAGTGGGAAAACATTCCTGCGCCCGATCTACTAATTGCGCAGGCTCTCGGCGTTACCTCGCAGATTCGCCTTGGGACTGGTGTCACATGCATGCCCAATCACAACCCTTTCTATATTGCTCACCGAATTGCTCAACTCGACCAAATGTCTAAAGGGCGTCTGAACTGGGGAGTCGGCTCAGGCGGTTTCCCTGGGGATTTGCATGTGAACGGATTCGACCCACGTTCTGGTGATAATAGAGATATGACGCGAGAGGCGGTCGAATTGGTTCTTCAGTTATGGAAAGATCCTAAACCTGGGAACTACAAGAGCAAATGGTGGGATTTTAATATCCCTGAACCAGAGGAAGACATCGCTCTCAGAGTTCACATGCGACCCTATCAGGACCCTCACCCGCCGATCGGTGTGGCCGGCGTATCTCCCAACTCGGAGACTCTCACTCTCGCAGGGGAGCGAGGTTGGCTGCCGATGAGCATCAACTTCGTTCCTGAGCAGATGCTCTGTTCTCACTGGACTGCAGTTGAAGGGGGAGCTGCTAAGGCCGGGAGAGTAGCGGATCGTTCGAACTGGCGAATTGCACGAGAGGTGTTGGTTGCAGATTCGAGTGCCGAAGCCCGTAGGCAGGCTCTTAAAGGGACGTTGGCACGAGACATGGAAGGCTATTTCCTCAAGTTGCTGCCACGATCAAATATGATGGGGCTTCTTAAAATTGATCCGAACATGCCTGACTCCGACGTTACTGTTGAATACCTAGTGGACAACATATTTATAGTGGGCTCGCCAGAAGAGGTGACTGAAAAGCTATCTTCGCTCGAAGAGTCGGTTGGTGGGTTTGGAACCCTCATGGCTATGGGCCATGAGTGGGAACCTGAGGGTTTTTGGAAGACATCTATGGGTCTACTTAAGCAAGAAGTATTACCGAAAGTTGGCGCGTGACTTGAGACGATACAGTTGAGTAAGTTGACCCGAAATTAGTATGGTCGAGTCTGCACTGAAATTGCTTGACCGCAGAGCTGTGTGTGATCTAGTCGAGT
>CAWVYJ010000008.1:0-50431 GCA_963934365.1 uncultured Dehalococcoidales bacterium
AAGAAGTCCAGAGCGTGCGCTCCCCTATCGGTCTGAATATTTCGGCGAGAACTCCTGAAGAAATCGGGCTTTCGATCATGGCTGAAATTGTTGGATTCCGACTCGGCGGCGACGGCGGAACTCTGAAGCTCGACCAACGCCTCATCGACAAAGCTGCCGAAAAAGCTGATCTTCGCCCCGAAAACGCTTCAACTGCCGAAGCTATAGGCGCTGACTAGCGTGCCGAACTACAACGCGGCAGGCATCATTCTCGCAGCAGGTGAATCCAGCCGAATGGGCAGTCCGAAAGGCCTACTTGAATGGCGTGGAACAACGCTGCTTGAGTACCAGATGAACTCGCTTTTGCAAGGTGGCTGCGAAAAGGTCGTTGTTGTGACCGGTAAGTACGACACAGAAATGGCCCCTTTGCTTAAGGACCGTCCAAGGATCATCAGGTCATACAACCCGAAATATCTTGAAGGCAAAACAAGCTCGATTAAAGCGGGAGTCTGGGAACTACCCGACGATATCCACTCGATCGTCCTTTTGGCTGTCGATCAGCCACGTCCTGCATGGGTGATCGAGAAAGTTCTTAGACTTCACATCGACGTCGGAGCCGACGTCACATCTCCCGGTTTCGACGGACACGGCGGTCACCCGCTAGTTTTCGATGCGAAGTTCCGCTCTGATCTGCTTAATATAACGGAAGAAGATAAAGGTGTTCGTGCGATTTTTCGTAAGCCCGACATCGATCATCACCGAGTGAAGTTCGATTCAGCAATTGTCCGGCTCGACATCAACACCCCTGAAGCCTACGAAAATGCGTTGGCTGCTTACACCGAGCTCGCTAAATCAAAACTGTAGGATTTGGCGATCATGTCTTCACCAACACCGGTTCGTGAAAAACACTGGGTAAAGCTGCTCTTCTGGCCTGCGGCAATATTCATTGGAATTCCTGCGTTAGCCATTTGGGCGCTGATTCATTTGTCCGCAATCGAGTTTGCGTGCGCCTGCACACCAATCGTCGCTCCTGAATGGGCAGCCGAGGCACGATATATGGGCGCAATTTTCACTGGTATACCCATACTAATCGCCGATTGGTTTGTAATCTGGAAGTATCGCGATTTCAAGCGCAAAGAAAAATGGGAAAAGAAGTTCACGGAAGAGCATAAACCGTGGTACGCAAAGACCGGCGAGGATCGACCTAAAGGTCCGATCAAAAATAAATACTATGAGCCTTAGCGATATCGACCCTAATTCACCTAGTTCAACAGGTGCCAATTCTCTCGACGGTGCACGTCATTTCCTTCAATCAGCTGGGATAGACGGCTGGCTCACAAGAGACTATCGGTACACGAACCCCATCTTCGAAGCAGCACTCGGACGGCGTGTCGATCACCTCACTCGTCCCGTGTGGTTGTGGATACCCGCTAACAGCGAACCCCAGCTACTCGCACACGAAGTCGATATCGAACACTTCCCTAGCGACTCGCCACGTCTAACCGCTTACGGCAACCGGTTGCAGATGATCACTGGCCTCAAGGCTGGGCTTCGCGGTGCAAAGATTGTTGCGATGGAATACTCGCCTCTTTACGAACTGCCGAGAGTGAGCCGTATCGACGCCGGAACTATCGAGTTGATTCGATCGTTTGGCGTGGAGGTTGTGTCTTCCGCAGACGTGATTCAGTACGCGACAGAACGATGGACCCCTGAGCAACTACAATCTCATTTCTTCGCAGTAGACGCCCTAGACAATATCGTAAATCAGACGTTCAAATACGTGGGAGAGAACATTCGTTGGGCACTTACCGAACACGATATCGCCGAGCATATTCGTGGTCGTTTCGACCGTGCTGGACTTGAATGGGTTGATGGTCCGTCCGTTTCGTTCAACGAACACTCATCGATTCCGCATTACGCCCCTAAACCCGGCGAGTCGGCAGTGATCAGGCGCGAAGGATGGTTGCTAATCGACTTGTGGGCACGCAAAAAATCTTCTTTAGATGGCGAACGAAATATCTCTGCCGACATCACCTGGACAGCCAAGCTCGGTGAACCACCCAATATTAAACAACAGGAAGTATTCAATGCCGTAACTGGTGCAAGAGACGCCGCTTTCGAACTTCTCGAAAATCGTGTGCTTGAAGGTAACAACCCACAGGGCTGGGAGATCGATCGCGCTGCTAGAGATGTGATCGACAAGGCAGGATACGGCGAATTCTTCTTTCACCGACTCGGTCACTCTCTAGGCTACGAAGTTCACTCGAACGGAGTAAACCTCGACGACTGGGAAACACATGACACTCGCACGGTTATCAACGGTGTTGGAGTAACCATCGAGCCGGGTATCTATTTACCGGAGTTTGGTGTCCGCTCGGAAATTGACGTCTATCTAGGCGAAGACGGTCCCGAAATCACCGGCAAACGCCAAACCGAAATCGTCCAGATACAGACTAGCTAGTCCGAGTACACGATCTAATTAGCCGGTTCGGTAAACGCCTCTGGAACTGGGTAGCACACCGCTTACATCGAGATAACCGTTCAGCAATTAGTTCGACACGCCACCCACCAATTTCCCAACGAACAACCCTAGTTCAACCAACGTCCTAAATCACAACCTCAACGCCTAGCTCGGCCGCCCGGGCTCGAATCGCTGCGTACTGTGAGTTCTCGACCGGCACACCATTCGTCAGACGATCGTCCATAGCGTCTGCTTCAGGATCACCTGGCACCAAAACCCGATCCACGCCAGGCAAAGTTGGCGTGGCGTGAAGCTCTCGAATCATCTCGTCCATCATAGATTTGAAATCATCAACATCCCTAAATCGAGCGATATCGATCGCCATCACCCAGCTCATATTCTCGCCACGACCAAGCTGAGCACTGAATCCTCCGCCAGATAGAACTCCACACAAAATATCTACCAGTACCGCAAGTCCGTAACCCTTGTGCGACCCCTGTTCACGTGTGTTGCCTAAAGGATTCAACGCCCACGAATCATTCTCACCATCTGGCGGATCGGTAATGTCGCCACCATCCGGCACACTAACTCCCCAACCAGCCGGAATCGGGACACCGATTCGACGAGCAAGTCCAACTTTGCCACTAGCGACAGTCGAAGTCGCCATATCCAGGAAAAAATCTCGCTCCTCACCTGCCGGTGCAGCGAATCCAATCGGATTAGTTCCCAACATTTTCTTCGCTCCTAGAGCAGGTCGAACCGCAGGTGCAGCTGTGGTCATCGACATACCGATCATGTCGTGCTCAAGAGCCATAGAAGCGTAGTAGGCGACCATCCCAACGTGGTGTCCGTCTTTGATACTTACCATGCCCAGTCCATGCTTCTTAGCCTTCGCAATCGCAATTTCCATTGCTTCATACGCAGAAACAAGCCCAATACCATTTCCTCCACTCACCAGGGCAGTTGTTTCCGATTCGCTGATGACTGTGGTCTGCTGCGGAACGGTGTAAACACCATCTTCGGCATTTTTCGAGTAGCCAACGACGTTCGCCACGCCATGTGTGTCGACCCCTCTAACACTCGCTGCAACAAGAACTTTGGCTGCTATTCCAGCGTGTCGGTCTGTCGCTCCCACTGCCCGGAATATCGATGAAAGCTGTGTTTGCAAATCACCGATTGGCACACGAGTTGAGTTGAAGTCGTTGAGTTTTACATTATTGGCCATTAGATAAACACCTCAACGCCTAGTTGAGCCGCTTTGGCACGCATCTCGTCATATTGCCCGTTCTCGACAGGTACTCCATTCACCGATCGATCGTCCTCAAAATCGGATTCCGGATCACCCGCGACCAGAACACCATCTTCTCCCGGCAACGGCGGCGTGGCGTGAAGCTCTCGTACCATGTCGTCCATCATCGACTTGAAATCATCAACATTCCTGAACTTGGCGATGTCAATTGCCATAGTCCAAGTCATGTTTTCTCCGCCCGACAACTGCGCTCCGAATCCACCTCCAGAAAGCACGCCACACAAAATATCGACCACCAGTCCGAGTCCGTAGCCCTTGTGCGCCCCCTGCTCCCTAGTACCCCCCAACGGATTCATTGCCCAATCTTCTCCTCTATCGCCCCGCGGTTCAGTTAGGGGCTCGCCTTCCGCTGTTACAGCCCACCCAACCGGCATCTGCACACCAAGTCGCTTAGCTAGTCCGATCTTTCCGCTAGCGATTGTCGATGTAGCCATATCGAAAATAAAGTCACGCTCTTCGCCAGCGGGAGCACCAAACGCTATCGGATTCGTGCCGACTCTAGGCCTGGCTCCCAACGCTGGTCGCACGCTTCGGCTGGCGTTGGTCATCGTCATTCCAATCATGTTTTCTGCGACCGCCATCATTGGGTAGTAACCGACCATCCCGATGTGGTGACTATTACGAATCGTGGTCATCCCTATGCCGAGGTCTCGAGCCTTTGAAATCGACATTTCCATGCCCTTATGAGCAGCGACGAAGCCGAGGCCATTTCCACAATCGAGAAGCGCTGTCGATCCAGTTTCAGTAATAATTTCCACGGTCTGCGGAACGGTGTAGTCACCTGATTCAATCGATTCGGCATATCGAACGGCATTACCAACACCGTGCGTTTCAACACCTCTCAAACTCGAAGACACTAGAATTTCCGCCGTAATTTCGGCATGCTCAGCCGGAGTGCCAGCACCCTGCAATATTGCAGAGACCTGCTTATGCAGATCACCCGCGGGAACACGAATCGAGTTCGATTCATTGAGTTTTAGATAATCGAGTGCCACAGATGTTTCTTTCCTCTTAATGCCAGTATTCAGCTCTCCGACAGATCTTCCGGCGGGGAGTGTACGTGAGATTCTTGTGTATTTGTCTTGAGAAATCGTCCTCGCAGGCTTCCAGAAGTCGACGAGGGCTAACTCCTAAGCCAACTCAGTCCCGATCCCACGTTCGAGGGCCATTTCGTAGAGCCGGCCGCATACTGCCAGATCCTCGAACGCTACTCCCTGTGATTCAAACAATGTAATGTCATCGTCTGAGTAGCGTCCGATCCGCAGTCCAGCCACGATCCGATCCAGTCGTACCATCGATTCCCAAGCGAATCGACCGAGTTCAACAGCACGCATCAACTCTCCGCACTCGATTTTCGTCTGGTCAATATCGTCACATGCAACCAGATCAGCCTTTACGATCGCTGCGGTATCCAATTCTCGCTTCATCCACGAGTTGTTCCCTGCCGCGTTGATATGCATTCCCGGTTCGACCATATCACCAGTAATCACCGGTTCGATCGAGCTAGTCACCGCAACCAAGACATCCATTCCTTCGGCAGCAGCTTCCTTTGAATCAACCGCAATCACGTTCACATTTAGTCGCTCGCTCATAGTGCCGGCAAATCGGTCACGCTTCTCGAGGCTACGAGAAAATACTTTCACATCTTTAATATCTCGTACCGCACAAACTGCTTCGAGTTGCGTCTGCGCTTGGTAGCCAGAACCAATAATTCCAACCGATGAAGCGTCCTCACGCGCCATGTATTTTGTAGCAATCCCTGAGGCAGCCCCTGTACGCACCTGTCCCATCCGACCCGCACCGATCAAAGCCAGCAACCCTTCACCTTTAGTGCCGTAAAGCGTTACTCTAAAGTCGCCACTTACGTACGATTTGTGCCCTGCCCAACCCTTTTCAGGCCACGTTGCGGCCATGAAGTTCATCGATCCGTTGCCCGTCGGCAATCGATGTCGAGGCTCATTACGCACTTCGCCCGCCGACCTTGCTTTGAACACCTCATCCAATACTTCAAGCGCCAGATTCATGTCCAACATTTCGTTCACTTCAGCTTCGGTTATGTAAAGTCGTTTCACGGCGTTTGACATTGTTTGAATATTCCTAGGTGACGTTTTGAACGGATTTCAATAAAGCAAAATCAGCGATCATTAGACGAGTCTGATCTAGACAGACCGGCGCGGGTAACTAGAATACCGCTCGTCGAATCGCTTGCAACGTTTTTATTAAGCCAGATCTCGACCGTGGAAGGTGCCACATGAGCAAAACCCAAATCAAAGCCCTCGTTTTCGACGTGTTCGGCACGGTTGTCGATTGGCGTACTTCGATATCGCGACAGGCAGCAGAACTCGGCACAAAGCATGGAGTCGAAGCCGATTGGAACAAGTTCGCCGATGATTGGCGCGCTGGCTACGGAGTCGGAATGGCGAAAGTGAACTCTGGGGTCGATGAATGGAAGAGCGTTGACCAAATTCACCGTGAACGACTCGATGTGATCCTCGAAGAGTACGGATTTTCAACGATAGATATGGATGAAGAGGAGAAGGTCGAATTCAATAAAGCCTGGCATCGACTCGATGGTTGGCCAGATTCGACGGATGGTCTGCTTCGACTAAAGTCTAAATACATCATCGCCTCGTTGTCGAACGGTAACATCGCTCTCCTGACGAATATGGCAAAATACGCCAGTCTGCATTGGGATGCCGTACTCTCGGCGGAACTCACTGGCAAGTACAAAACCCACCCTCTCGCCTACACCAAAACCGCTGAACTACTCGGGCTCAAATACGACGAAGTGATGCTGGTAGCAGCGCACAATGGAGATCTACGAGGAGCGATTAACGCCGGTCTAAAAGCTGCTTTGGTCACACGACCCGATGAATACGGCGATGGGAAACAAGCCGATCTCGAACCTGAACCCGACTTCGACTTTTTCGCCAAAGATTTTCATGACCTCGCAGACCAACTAGGCTGCACCTAAAAGCCCAAAGCCCATAACCCAAAACAGTAAGAACGTTCATTTCAGAATTCATAGCAACAATCTGAAAAGAAAAAAGAGAAAGAGAGAAAAAATGAGCTGGAAATTTGAAGATGCGGCGCCAGTAATCGGCTCGATAACTGAAGGTAACGCCTGGAACGGCGAAAAACTGCTCTACTCGAACATCGCCATGAACCGCATCATGTCGCTCGACGTGATCTCCGGGCTTGTCGAAGTTTGGCGCGAAAATACTGAGGGAACGAACGGTCTTAACTACGACAGCGAAGGTCAGCTGTTCGGATGCTCTAGTGACGGTCGAAAAATCGTTCGATTCGACCCAAACGGGCAGACCGTGACTATCGCCGATCGAGTCGACGGTCGAAGAATCAACTCTCCAAATGACCTCGCAATTACGCCGTCTGGTTCCATCTACTTCTCCGACCGTGTCGGCGACGTCAGTCCAGAGAATGGCATCACCTATTCAGCGATTATTTCGGCTGAGCCCCAAGACGATGGCAACTACAAAACCATTCGACGAACGTTAAATACCACCATGCCGAACGGTCTTCTCTTCTCTTCTGACTATAAGACTCTTTATGTTGCCCAGAGTGACTACGATGCTAGTGAAGATCGACATCTACGCGCTTATCCAGTGAACGACGATGGATCACTTGGCGAGTACGACCTGCTCCACGATTTCGGTCCACACCGCGGTATCGACGGCATGACGCTTTCGAGCGAAGGGAACATCGTCGCTTGCACTGGTTGGGAACTATCTGGCCCCGGCGGGATGATTACCATTTTCGACCCACAGGGTCGCATCATCGAAACCCACCCGACTCCGGCACAACGTCCAACCAACTGCACGTTCGTTGGCGAAGACCTCTACGTATCGTCGATCGAAGGTCACTGCCTAGTCGCCCGCAAAACCGGCATGACCGGATACCTACTCTGGCCTAAATAAAGAGTCCCAACTTCAATTTCTAGAGACGACCAATTTAAACAGCAATTTATCAAGCTGAAAATAAAATCAAAGAAAAAGAAAAAGAAAAAACAATGCCAGATGACTGGAAATGGATCAAGATCTCAGATCACGACACGCTGACCGAAGGTCCGGTGTGGGACGGATCAGGTCTGCTGTACAACGAATGTTCCGCCAACACTACATTCCGTTGGGATCCTAAAACCAAAGAAAGCTCAATTTGGCGTGAAAACACGAGCGCTGCGAATGGTCAGACTTTTGATCGCCAAGGTCAACTGTTCGTATGCGAGGGTGACGCTCATCGAGTGACGAAAGTAGATCCAGAAAACCCGAACGCTGAACCGATAGTAATCAGCGACGCCTTTAAAGGCGATACGATGAACTGGCCTAACGATATCGCCGTCGATCAAAAAGGCAGGGTCTATTTCACCGACCCCAATTACACGGGAGGGCCACCCAATCTCGACCATGAATCGGTCTATATGGCGGAGCACACGTTCGGTGGCAACTGGAACACCATACGAGTCACGTTCGACACACACAAGCCAAACGGTGTGCTGTTCTCTATCGACCAAAAGACCTTATTCGTAGCCGACACTCCTAACCAACCAGAAGACCCCAAACGCCTGTTGGCATACTCGGTTAACGAAGATGGAACCCTGGGTGATAGCCAAGTTCTGCATGATTTCGGTCATGGCCGAAGCATCGATGGAATGACGCTTTCTTCGGCAGGAACAATTCTCGCTACGGCAGGTTCTTGTTCTGGTGGACCCGGTCCGATGATCTACGAATTCGAGGCTTCAGGACGAGTCGTTCGCACGCACCCTACACCTGCAGATAATCCAACCAACTGTACGTTTGGCGGCTCCTCGTTATCAACGCTATTCGTAACGTTCATGGGCGGCGAAGTTTACCAAGTCGACAACGTAGGCCACACAGGTCAACTCGCCTACCCACAGCGAAGGTTTTAGAGAGCTCCCTCCCTGTACAGGGAGGGAGGAGCCACTGCAATACTCATCAGATAAATAGGAGCTATTCAAAGTCGACCCGACCTGCCGTAAAAAATTGCCCTTGTCACTTACCTACTAAAGCTTGAGTCGTAGGCATCTTGTGCAACGAGTGAATCGTCGAGCAAGTCCTGCGCCTTCATCCATTCAACAAGCGATTCCCAGCGACTGTCGTCGAACGAACCAACCGGTGCACCTTCCGAATTCCACAGCGGAGCCAATAACTCGACACCTTCACGGTCGGTCGGCTCATCGATCTCAGCTTCCGGATTTAGACCAAGCATCGTGTCTACCGATCCCTGAGGATCGGAAGCAGCCTGACCATAGCCCTTGTTGAACGCTCGGACGAATCGCTGAACCAGCTCTGGATTGTTCGCAATGTTCTCTTCCGAAGTTACGAGAACCAGTTCGTAGTAGCTCGGAACACCCCACTCATGCGGATAGAGCACATTAGTCTCAAAGCCTTCGTTAGCCATGATGATCGACTCGTAAGTCCAGTAAACACCAACGATGGCATCGACTTCGCCAGCCATCAATCCAGGACTAACGTTCCATCCGAGATCGACAACTTGAACGTCATCTATCGAAACGCCGTCAGCTTCCAGCATAGTTGCAAGCATTGCGTCGTTCCAAGGAAGACCCGGAGTACCGATTTTCTTACCAGCAAGCTCAGCGGGAGTCTCGATGCCCGATGATTTCAAAGTCATGATCGAGTTCAGAGGTTGCTGGACAATTCCTGCAACTGCAACAACGGGAACACCTTGTTGCCGAGCCTGGAGTAAATCTGGCTGGTAGTAGAACGCAAAATCGCTCTTACCCGTAGCAACCAGACCCAAAATTGCGGTGGGGTCGGCTGGTGGCTCAACCGTAACATTCAAGTTCTCGTCAGCGAAGAAACCTTTATCGATAGCTTCGTAAACTCCTACGTGGTTTGCGTTCTGGAACCAGTCGAGCGTCACTACCACATCGTCAGCGACTGCCGTTGGCGGCACAGATGTAGCTGTCGAAGGGACAGATGTAGGCTCAGCATCGCTCGAACAAGCGACGATCGCAATCGACACAAATATTGCTATAAGTAGCACTAACTTTTTCATGAATCTCCTAGACGAATAACTCTATTCGCAGTTGGTGGATACTTTCTAATTACCCACTTTTCCGTGGCGACGACCGCTGCGAACAGCGCCATCGCCAATATTGAAAGCACAACTATTGCGGCGAAAACTCTTGCCGTTTGAAACTGACCACCAGCAATTTTCATCATCCAGCCAAGTCCAGCGCTCGATCCAAACCACTCGCCGATAACCGCTCCAATTACAGAAACGACAGCAGCGACTTTTAGACCAGCGAAGAAGTTTGGTAGTGCCGATGGAATCATCAGTTTGCGAAATATTTGCCAAGGTGAAGCGCCGAGCGTCCGAAACATGTCGACCATCTCCTGATCGACGGAACGCAGGCCTGCAACAAGGCTGATGACGATTGGGAAGAACGTGAACAACACGATCACGATTACCTTTGAAGTAATGTCAGTGCCAACCCAAATAACCAATAACGGAGCGAGAGTGATGATCGGAATCGTCTGCGAAGTGATGATGAGTGGATAGATCGTTCGTTCAACCGTGCGTGACCAAATAATTCCCGAAGACAATACGCCAGCTAGTAAAATCGATATGGCGAATCCAAGTAGGGTTTCCGCAGCGGTTACTCGGGCATGTCGCATCAAGAATCCGAACGAATTCTCTATTTCAGCGACGATCACGCTCGGCGGCGGGAGCAGCCAATCTTGAACGTCCAAAACATCAACTAAAACTTCCCAAGCTACAATTAGGACTAGGGTCACAGCAACGGCAGGAAGCCAGTCACCAAGAACTTTTTTTACTGATCCAGAAGTGTTCATCTAACACACTCCTGATGACTCAATAGATCGAGGATGCTCGCTCGAATTTGGTTGAATTCAGGCGACATAGAAATATCTGTCGCTTCTGTACCCGCTTCTACATTCACCTTGATATCAGCAATGATTCGTCCGGGATCGGGAGCCATAACCAAGATTCGATCCGCCAGCAAAATCGCTTCATCAACATCGTGGGTAACCAGCACCACCGCTTTGTTGGCAGTATCGAGAACGTTCAATAGCCACTGCTGTAAAGATCTACGAGTAATAGCGTCTAGGGCGCCAAACGGTTCATCAAGAAGCAATACGGGGTTATCTGGCATCACGGCTCTGAGAAGAGCGACTCGTTGACGCATTCCACCAGAAAGCTGCCAAGGCATATGGTCGAGCACATCGGCGATACCGAACAGCCCGGCAAGTTTTCCGACACGCTCGATAGATTCGGCTTTGCCAACGCCGTTAAGTTCGAGCCCGAGACGACTGTTTTCAGCAACAGTTCGCCATGGGAGCAACAAATCCTTCTGCTGCATATACGAAACATTGCCGAGTCGCTCAGTTCGTCCGATCAACCCATTTGTGTTGATGGAACCTTCTCGAGCTTCAAGCACACCGGAAATTAGATTAAGTAGTGTGCTTTTGCCACAGCCTGAAGGGCCAACCAGCGCAACGAATTCGCCCCGATCAACAGAAAGACTCACGCCGTCGACGATCGGGGCATTCTCATAATCGAAACCAATACCTGAAACTGCGAGTAACGCGTCTTCAGAACCAGCGATGTTGTTGTTACTAGATTTTGTTTGGTGTGAGACCGGGCTCATCGTTATTTGGTCGCTATCAGTTAGATTGTTCTACTGGATAATCGACGCTTGGATGAGGCACACGAGCCGTTTTCCTACGCTGGAATTACCCAGATCAGGTTCAAGGGTTGGCAGAGTTATTGTCTGCCCTCTCAGCCCGGCTACCCGAGCTCCCCACGTGCCACTGAAATGATCTCAGAACACTAGCGAAGCAATGCCTCGCTAATGCCAAGTCTTTCAACCAATGATCCGTATGTCAAATCAGCTGGTTTTAAGTCGCAGCGATAGGTTTGCGGCTTTACCTAGGGGCAGCTAGAATGCCTCTAATCCAGTTTGGAAACACAATAAGTTGCACAGGGAGTCGCCTTAGGTTTTGGGAACAAGTTCGCTCTCTCCAAAAGAAAACTTCGCCAGAGCAATAAGATGCCCTGACGATGAGATAAACCTTGGTGCGGCAGCATTGTATGCAGCATCGAGCGAATTTCCCGATCTTGACGTTATTGCCTATCAAGGGCGAATAGCCCAGTTTGGCATTAGGGTCAAAGACTTACTCCCAGCTAACTACTCGAACTTCGATTTTGTAGACGCTATGCACGAAGTTCTGTTTGGTAAGGCTGGGTTTACGGGTGATTCAAAAGACTATTTCGACCCAGGTAACAGCCATCTAAACGAGGTTATCGACCACCTAAAAGGCAACCCCGTAACCCTTTCGATCTTCTACATCGAAGTGGCTCGGGTTAGCGGAGAGAAGGTACGCGGTATATCGCTTCGCAAGCACTTTGTCGTTGTTGTTGGAACCGGTGAAGATCGCATATATATCGATCCGTTCCACGCCGGCGGGCTTCTTTCACGTAAAGAGTGCATCACCAACATTCTGGGCAAGGACAATTTCAAAAATAGTGATTTAGACGATCTTGAACGCAAGTGCCTGAAACCTGCTTCGAACCGAGCGATATTGCGCAGACAGTTGAGTAATCTCAAAGTTGCGCACGAAAAACATAAACAGTACGACCTAGCCCTTTCGGCGTCCGAGCGAATTCAGCTGGTCGACCCCACAAATCTTCGCAATCTCAGTGAACTCGCCCATCTTCAAACCAAAGTCGGTAACTTCGGCGATGCTTTAGATTCGCTTACTCAGTTCCTTGAAAGAGCCCCTGCTGGATCGAATACTGAGCAGGCAGAAAGTGCGCTCCTCAAGCTAAAGGCGCTTACATTCCGGGTCAGCGATGATTCGTCCGACTAGATAATTGGTTGCCAGCCACGAAACCGTTTATCAAAAACTGACGTATTGTTTATTGGTTACCTGAACGGCTAGACGTATTTGCGCACGGCAAATACATGCACGGTCGGTCGGGTCCTGATTGGACAAGGTGTACCGCTTGAATTACCAGGGACTAGAAGATCTGGAACTGCTTGCGAAGATCAGTGAACAAGATCGACAAGCTCTCGCGGCGTTGTACGACAGGTACGGACGGAGGGTATTCGCGCTCGCAGTCCGAATGCTCAATGACCCGGTCGGCTCGGAAGAAGTTACACAAGATGTATTCATGAGCGTCTGGCGGCGAGGAGCTTCCTACACATCTAAGAAGGGCAAGTTCTCCACTTGGCTGTTTTCGATTGCCCACAACAGGACGATCGATGAACTCAGAAAACGAAGACGCGATCGAAGCCGAGAAAACGCTGATATTGACGATCACTTGAACATTCAATCTAACGACATTTCTCCAGCGGATGCAGCTGTCGCTCAATCTGAGTACGCAAAGATCCGTGCAGCCATGGAAAAACTACCAGTAGAACAAAAAAGTGTGCTTGAACTCTCTTATTTTAAAGGGCTAACCCAAACAGAAATTTCAACGAAAACCGGCCAACCGCTAGGCACAGTCAAAACACGAATGCGGTTGGCTTTGAAAAAGTTACGCACGGCACTTAGTACTGAAATAGGTGCGCAAGCATGACCGAAACTAAAGACAGTATTGAATCGAACAAGAATTTGGACGCTAGGTTTGAAAATCTCGCAAGTTATGTTCTTGGCGCACTTGACCACGCTGAGGAACGAACAGCCGTAGAAAATCTAATCGAACGCGATCCCGAAGTTCAAGCCGAATTCGAAGAACTGGCAGAGGCAGCCGATCTATTGGCTATCGCTGTCCCTTCGGTTGAGCCGCCTGCCATCTTGAAGACTCGGATCATGGAGATGGCTGGCCAAAGTGCTCCGTCACGATTGGTAGAGATCGCTAATATTTATGAGAAACAAGGCGGGCGAACAGGTGCTTCCTGGTGGCGACGTGCTTTCCAATCTGGAATAGCAGTTTCGACTGCGGCCGCCGTTCTTGTAGTCGTAGTTGGCAGTGCTCTGGCTTACCAGAACAACCAGCTCGGCAATGAGATCAACTCCCTTCGGGCCAATCTCGCCACTGAATCGGTCACCGTTGCTAATCTACAGACTGAGCTCTCTACAACCTTGAGCGACTCTGAAAACCGAGTCGCTACAATGAAATCTGAAATGAAAGTAATGGAAGATGATTTCGTTGCAACCACTGAAATGGTCGTCCACCAAGAAGAAATTGTCTCCCAACTTGGTATCGCCAACAACGCCCTTAGACAAGCGCTAAGTGACCAAAACTGGCTCACGTATGTCTCAACGAAAGAGGGATACCAAGTCGAAAGCTGGCTTGCGGGCAACACTCAGCAGATCACCACGACAGAACCTACAGCATCTGGACTCATCGCTGTCCAAATAGTAGGCAACGAAGCAGTATTTCAGGTTCATGGACTTCCTCAGCCTCAACCCGGATACGCCTACACCCTCTGGCTGATGGGCAACGGCGATCCACGACCTGTAGCTCAGTTCGATGTCAGCGGAATCGGATCTGCAACGATCGCATTCTTATTGCCAGAACCACTTCGATTCTTCTCGACTGTATTGGTCACTCAAGAACGGGTGGACGGAATAGGAACCGATCCATCAGGCACCATGGTTTTGTCTGCACAAACCAACTGATCGTTCCTGTGAACAACGCTGGGAATATTTAGAATTCGATAATTCCTATGCTGACTGATGCAACAGGGCTAACGAAGATTGTGAGCAGATCTATATGACTACCGATTCAGATACGAAAATCTGGATGTGCGATCGCTGCGACGCGGAGCTAGTAGATCTTCATTGCAAACTAAGATGTGATAGCTGCGGATTCATGCGTGATTGTAGCGATCCTTAAGCCACGCTCTTTTTACGCTCCCAAATTTTAATTAGATGTAATGTGAAGACCAAATCCTAAGTCGCAAATTCGAATATGGCCCAACTTCACTACCACTCAATCTTCTCTAAATCATATGCAGCTATAGTTTTTCTACTGCTGATGGTTTTGCTATCGGTTGCATGCTCAAATTCCGAAGCGGAGTCAGTCTCTACTGCAGCGCCAAAATTAACAGCCGCCGAAGTCGTAGAGTTGTCCAAAACATCGATGGGAAACATTGATAGCTTCAGCTTTCAATTGACCCACGATTCAGGTCACACCACGCTTTCCGGCGCCCTACAACTAACTCGCGCCAGTGGATTCGTCGCAACAGACGGTCTCGACCTCCAAGCAGAAGCCAGTATCGGCCGATTGTTCGTCAAGGTCGAAGCTGTCGTGATTGGCCAGCAGACTTGGATGACTAACCCGATAACCGGTGTGTGGTCAGAAATAGCCCCTGAAGATAGCCCATTCGCATTTCTCGATCCCGTAAAGCTCACCGCCGACATTCTTGGCGATACCCAGCAGACGATATATGCCAAAGACGATCAAGCAAGCAATAGTGACATCGAGATTTCGGGCAAAATCCCAGCGAAATCACTCGCTTCTCTCGTGGGTTATGTGAATACCGATGCAATACCGAATGTCGTAATCACTATCGATTCGTCATCGAATCTACTTAAAAAGATCATTATTTTCGGTGCCGTTCAATCCGAAGATGAACCAGACACTATTAGAGTGATAACCCTTTCGGATTTCGACGAGCCATCGACCATAGAACCACCGATCTAACCTATGTTAATCAGGCTCTGGAAAATAGTCTCGCCCTACAAGCTCCTGCTACCGCTCTGCTTCGGTGTGTTCATCGCTGCTGATGATCAAACGGTGGTCGTCACCCTGCTACCCGACATGCTTGCAGACTTAAGAGTCGGGGTTAGCGAACTCGACCGTGCTTCATGGTCGATCACTGGTTATCTCATCGGCTACACAGCCGCGATGCCGCTCATGGGCCGTCTATCTGACAGAACAGGCTATCGAACAGCGTTCTTGCTGGCGATGGCGGTTTTCACGCTCGGTTCAGCACTCGTTGCCATATCACCCGACATTCCCCGACTGCTCTACGGCGGTGCTCCCGAATACAACTGGCTCATCGGAACAAGAGTCTTCCAAGCAATCGGAGGTGGCGCAGTGATTCCGATTGCTATCGCCGCTGTAGGACAACTTGTCGACGGTAAGCACCGCGCGATCGCATACGGATTAATCGGTGCAAGTGCAGAAGCTGGAGGAGTTTTCGGCCCTCTCTGGGGTGGCGGCATCACGACGTGGCTATCGTGGGAATGGGCGTTCTGGTTGAACATTCCGTTGACCATCGTCGCGTCGATCTGGATAATGCGAAATCCGCCAGGCAAGCGAAATAAGGTAAAAGTCGATATCCCGACAGCCATGATTTTTGCTGCAGCGTTATCAACGCTCACGATCGGACTAGTCAGAATCGGAGATCCCGATCCTCTAATGGCTGCTTCTTTGGCAATCACGGCGGTTCTAGCAATCTTGTTAGTCGTGATCAACAATCGATCACAAGATCCGTTATTCCCTCCAACCCTATTCAAACTACCATCGTTCAATTTTTCCAATACGACACACTTCCTAGTCGGAAGTGTATTAATTATCGGAATGGTAACTATTCCGCTAATGGCAGCATCGGTCTTCGGACAATCTCCTCTAGAAGGCGGACTCCAACTCCTACGTATGACATTAGCAATTGCCGTGGGTGCGGTAACAGGCGGCTTTATAACTCAACATTGGGGAGCCAGAATACCTTCGCTATCTGGATTGATCCTGGCTACCGCCGGATTCCTACTCCTGTCTAGTTGGACTATAGATATAGCCGAACCCGCCCTCACGATCCATCTGGCAATCACTGGTCTTGGACTTGGTTTGTTGGTCTCACCCATCGCCGAGACGGCGCTATTTGGCGTTCAAGACGATCAGAGCGGAGCCGCTTCAGCGCTATTGAGTGTTTCTCGTATGGTCGGTATGACTGCGGGACTCGCGGCGATGACGGCATTGGGGACAGTTCAATTTAACGAATTGGTCGCCGACGTGCCCGCGTTTTCTATCGACCCTGAAGTACAGCAACAGATCATCGATAGTGCCACCGACGCAGGGATGGCGGTGTTCACCCGCTTCTATCTCTATGCAGCCATCTTGTCCGCAGTGGCGTTGGTCCCGGCATGGTTCATGACCAAAAACAAGTCCATTTAGTCAACTGGTGCTTAAGCTTCTCGCTTCTTCTCGGCGCTACGTTCTGCCTCAAGTCGCTCAAGATCGTACGACCCATGATCGACGTAAGTCATAGCGTCAGCAAGAGCTTTGTGCCCCGCCTTGTCACGAATAAGATTATGCATAATCTGGCACACCCGACGATAGTCTGGGTGTCCCTGCTGAGCAGTCCGAAGCTCCAGCAAGTGGAACGCCTCTCGAACGTTGAACTGCATCGAATATCGGAGCTTGAATCCGAATGGCACAACGTACTGAGATACGTCGGAACCGTGCTGATCGAGAACACTCTGATGGAAATCGCTCATGCGCCCCATTGCATCGTCCCAACGTTGAGTCCAGCCAACTTCTTCGACCGCAGGAGGCGTCGAATAGCCGTGTTTCACTCCCAAACGCTGCCAATCAATAGTCATCATTCGGTGACGCTGCAAATCTCTAAAGCTACCGAAATCGGAAAGAACATCAAAGCGATAGAATGAGCGTTCCATCCCTCGTCCGGGCTTGTGCCTACGATTTTGTCGATCACCGACGTACGCACGTAGCACTTCCGATTTTTTAGCATCACTCATCGCATTAACGATGGCTTGCAGTTGCGTATCAGGTAATTCGGAGTGGGCGTATAAAGCAGCCACTGCGATTTTGTTCTCAGCGTCGTGATCCCACTCCACCAAAGTGACTTCATCGATTCCTTCAGGTTCTGCATCGATGCTTGAAGCGATACGGTCCATAGCTTCGTGGTTCTCTTGGAAATAGTCCGACCACACACCGCCGCGTTCTGGCAGATCAACTCGCTTCAAGAAAGACGGAATTACTTTACGAAGCTCTTCCAACATCATCCTAGCGTAGTCTCGAACTTCTTCGAGGGGGTGACTGTTCATCCGAATCAGCATCGACTCATAAGCCTGCCCCGACCCGAAAATACCGACGTTCGAAGTAGTCGAAGCTGGCAATAATCCACGCGCAGAATCACACGCCTTAGCGCGAATCGACGCGGTATATATGAACTTAGAATCACCGTCCTGACGAGGGAACTGATTCTCGAAGTATGGCGCACAGACGTGGACTAGCTCAGAGTATTCATCGAATAACCAGTCCATGGTCTTCGTGTATTCATCAGCAATAGATCCGTTTTCGATCTCAGGAGGGGTGATGTAGCGATATTTATCGCCGAGTTTCTGATCGTAATAGATGTACCGAGTCGATTGTTCAAGGTACGCAGCTAGCCGGCCCCACTCCAACACTTTAGTCAGAATGTTTGATGCTTGCTCGCACGCAATGTGCGCCCCGCCTAGTTGAGCCACCGAGTCATCGCCATACTGCGAGAACACTCGCTCGTAAAGACCTTCTGCACGATTGAGCGATACCAGTTGTTGGCTATCAGAATCTTCTTTAAGTTCTTCAATAGGCGCTTCTGGCTGATCGTAAAACTCGTCGAGAAACAATCGGCGTAGCGACTTAGACGAACGGCTGTAGCGTGCAAACAGTGCACCTTTTACAACCTCAGGGAGGTTAATAAGAGCAAAAACGGGATCATCTATATTCGTAAAAAATCGGCTTAGTACCGCTCGTTCCTCAGTGCTAAATGTTTCCCGTACGTACATCGTCAGTGACCTATCGACTGCCCCGCAAGTAAACAGGGAGTTGAATGTTCGTTGCTATATGATCACCGATCAATCAGCGATCACACTTGATCATAAATTCGAGGCTGTGACTACAGCATGAGACGAGCAGGATTTTCCAGTGCCTTCTGGAACTCACCCATGAGAATCGCAGCCTCTGCACCATCGCCAACGCGGTGATCCGCCGAGATCGTGGAGTTCATTGTCTTACCAACAACGATCTGCCCGTCCTTGACAATTGGCTTCTCCTTTACAGCGCCAACAGCGATGATTCCAGCGTTTGGTGGAACGATAATAGCTGCGAAAGTATCGGTTCCGAACATACCGAGGTTCGAGGTACCGAATGTGCCTGACGTCATCTCGGCCTGTGTCAGCGAACCACCTTCACCACGAGCCCGTTTACCAAGATCACGAACTGCTCGTGAAATCTCAATCAATGACATGTTGTGGATACCAACTACAGCAGGAACAATTAGGCCGTCTTCAAGAGCCATAGCTACACCGAGATTGATATCGGTATGACCAATTAGTTTGTCGCCATCGAACGAAGAGTTCCACTTCGGGTGCTTCAGCAGAGCGATTGTTACAGCTCTCAGCACCATGTCGTTTACAGAAACCCGTTCGCCATCGTCGACCAATGCCTCGTTGATCTGTGCTCGGAAGGCCATCGCAGGGCCCATATTTACTTCGTGTGTCACGTAGTAGTGAGGGGTCTCTGTCTTCGACTTTACGGTAACTCGAGCAATCGCCTGTCGCATTGACGAAAGAGGTGTGTCCGAGCCGTCCATTACGACCGGGGCCCGACCGCCAGAAGCAGCGAACGCAGGTGAAGGAGTGAAGTTTTCTACGTCCGTCTTTGTAATTCGCCCTCCAGGTCCAGTTCCTGGAACTGCAGAGATATCGATGCCTTTTTCTTCAGCAAGCTTACGAGCGATGGGTGAAGCCTTTACTCGACCACCCGGTACTACAGCTAATGGAGTAGGCGCCGGCACGAACTTTTCAACAGGTTCTGGTGTTGGCGCAACTGCAGCCAGTACAGCTTCAATTTTCGGAGCTTCTACAGCAGGAGTTGCTTCGGCAATTTCAGGAATATCATCGCCGGCGTCGCCAATGAACGCGATAACGGTTCCAACCTCCACAAGGGTGCCCTCTGGAACGACTATCTTGCGAAGCAGACCTTCGGCATACGCTTCCATCTCGACAACTGTCTTGTCGGTTTCGATCTCTGCGAGTTTGTCGCCACGGCTAACTGAGTCGCCTTCGACTTTAATCCACTTGGCAATGGTGCCCTCGGTCATGTCGGCACCCATTGAGGGCATAGTAACTTCGCTGATCAAATTCGGACTCCTGCGGGAACGATCGCTCGTAAAAAAATCGTTGGTTTGGCGCACTTGCCATACTGGTTTTAAAGACCCGTTGATAGAGGTTACACAAGAATTAGACAAAGATACTAAAAAATGCTGATCATTCAGCGGTCTCTAGCCGTTTTCTAATGTCAGGATTTTTTACATTTTTCCGCTTTAGTCCGCTGCCGATTCGTCTTCGCCACTACCTTCATCTTTCGCTGATGATCGGCTTTGCCCGTCGCATCGTTATTGGTCTCTTCTAATTGAAGTTCGCGCCTCATCCGCATGTACGAATCAAACCGAGCTTGTGAAAGGTTATCTTTCGCAAGCGCCTCAACGATTGCGCAGCCCGGTTCGCTGCTGTGACCGCAGTCACTAAATCTACATTTCCACATATATTCTTCGACATCTGAGAACGTTTTCGCCAAAGCATCTTCGCTGCCCGACACGAGCCCAATCGTCCGAATACCGGGAGTATCGATTAGCACTCCACCGTTGGGAAGCCGTAACAACTGGCGAGTAACCGTTGTGTGGCGACCTCGTGTGTCGGACTCGCGAATCTCAGCGGTCTCCATCGCTTGCTGACCCATCAGTAAATTCACGAGAGTAGATTTCCCTACTCCTGAAGCACCGATCAAAACGACGGTAATTCCGGATTTAGTGAATTCCCGAAGTGGCTCAGTGCCAGCGCCAGTTATGCCGCTGGCTGCGAAAACCTCGACACCGGGCGCCGATTCTTTCGCCTGTGCGATGACTATCGTAGGGTCTTGTCCTTCTTCAAGCAGGTCGATTTTCGTAATAACTACGACTGGTGTTGCCCTGCTACCCCAAACCAGAGCTATCTCTCGTTCAAGTCGACTTGGATTAAAATACGTCGCCGCTTGAACCACAAACACAGTGTTGATATTAGAAGCGAGGACCTGCTCATCGCCCTGCTCTTTCCCTCGCATAACTCGTTTTCTGCTGAGAAGCGATATCCGGGGAAGAACGAGTTCGATCTCGTCAGGGTCTTGATTTTTGCCTAGGCGAACTAGAACCCAGTCGCCAACAGTCGGCTGCGCTGGTTCGATTTCAAATTCATCTTTATGCGCTATACGAGCAAATCTACTGACTGCTCGATAGTCGATCGTAGCGGTCTGCACGAAAGTAGAAATTCCGTCGACTCTAGTGACTCTGCCGGGCACAAGCTCAGAGTCTTTAGCGATTATCGCTGTGAACTGGTCGTTCACTGCTTTGGTAAGACCGAATTGAATCAGGCCTGAGAGGTCTATATTACCTAGAGGCGACACTGGGGAAGTAGGAGAGGATTCAGAAATATCTTGTTTGTTTTCTTGAGAGAACGTGTTCAACGTGAGTATTCCTTAAAGCACAAAAAGCACTGAGGGAAATCGTCGAGACGTATTAGCTTAGATGTTATGTCAGAGAAAATTCCGATTGGCCTGAGTTAGATTCGGCTTCAAAGCTGGGTGCGACATAGTCGAGATCGAATTCAAGAACATTCACTGAAGCGATCCTACCATGTGCCATGTGCGCTCAGTCGGCAAAATCATAATCTGTCCTAGTCGTAGTAAAAATCACTCTAACTAACCGAAGCTTACAGGGTTACCGATAATAGATCAGATCAGCTCACAAGAATTAGTGACCGCTTTAGAAACTAAAGGCAGCGAGTGAACCATCCGAACACAAGAACAAACGCTACAGTCCGTAGCCTTCGGCGACTGCGGCGAGCACGTCGTTGGTATCAGTGAGAACTTCTTGTTCGAGGCCACGGTTATAAGGCCATGGCACGTTTGCTGATCCGACACGCATGACAGGACCGTCGAGCCACTCGGAAGCGACTTGCTGAAGATCGGCGGTTACCTCTGCCATAACTCCGCCTCTGCGGCGTGCATTATCGACAACCACAACGCGATTAGTCTTCTGAACGGAAGCAACGATCGTATCCATGTCGATCGGGCTTAGCGATCGCATATCGATCACTTCAACCGAAACGCCTCGACCCTCAAGAGTCTCGGCAGCGTCGTTGACCGGGCGCATTCCGTATCCGTACGATACAAGAGTAATATCGCTACCCTCACGAGTGATATCGGCTTTTCCGATTTCTATCTCATAGTACTCATCAGGAACTTCGCCTTTAGCTCCGTATAGCAAAGCAGGCTCGGCGACCAACACTGGATTATCGTCCTTTATCGCAGAACGCATCAGACCGAGTGCATCATATGGAGTCGAAGGGCAAACCACTTTCATACCCGGTACTTCAGCTAGCCAAGTCTCGAAGCTCTGCGAGTGAGTTGCCCCCAACTGAACTCCGGCGCCGGTAGGTGCTCGAATCACCATCGGAACGCTTATTTGGCCGCCCGACATGTATCGCAAGTTTGCCGCCATGTTCACGATTTGGTCGAAGGCGACTAACGTGAATGACATTGACATGAACTCGACGACAGGTCGAAGTCCGGCTACTGCAGCACCAATACCTGCACCCAAGAACGCTTGTTCGGAAATGGGAGTGTCTTTGATCCGCCTTTCGCCAAACTTCTTCAGGAAGCCGTCGGTAACAGCATAAGCACCACCGTACTCACCTATGTCTTCACCCATGATGAACACACGTGGATCGTTATCAAGTGCTTCTTCAAGCCCTCGTTTTAGTGCTTCTCTAAGAACAATTTCTGGCATATGAGTTAGACGAGTACGTCGTTGTGGATTTCAGATAGTTCGGGTTCGGGGCTGTCTTCAGCAAATTTCACTGCAATTGCTACCGCTTCGTCGACACCCACTTTGATCTGGTTGATCTGATCAGCGGTCGCCAGTCCCATTTCAATCAGCTTGGATGGGAAAATTGCGACAGGGTCGCGCTCTTCCCATTCCTTGACCTCTTCCTGCCCACGGTACTTCTGACCGTCGGCGAGCGAATGCCCTACGAAACGGAAAGTCTTAGCCTCGATGAACTGAGGACCGTCTCCTTTTCGAATTCGTGCGACCGCAAGTTCGGTCGCTTCTTTAACAGCAAGAACATCCATACCGTCTACTTCGGCAGCTGGAATACCGTACGTCGCCATGCCTGGATAGAAGTCGATTCCACCAGCACGAACCCGTTCGATCGACGATCCCATTCCGTACATATTGTTTTCGAGGAAGAATAAAATCGGTAGCTTCCAGATAGCCGCCAAGTTCATCGTCTCGTGGTACAAACCTTGGTTTGTCGATCCGTCGCCGAAGAAGCAAATAGTAAATGCATCGGTATCGTTGTACTGCTGGGCAAGTGCAAGACCTGCAGCTAACGGCAACTGCCCCGCAACGATAGCGTGACCGCCCATGAAACCCTTGGCAGCGTCGAACAGGTGCATCGACCCACCCTTGCCTTTGGACGTTCCAGTTGCCCTTCCAAAAAGTTCAGCCATTGATCGGTTCACATCGAGCCCACGCGCCAAGGCGTGTCCGTGATCTCTGTAGTGGCTAACAACATAGTCATCGTCACGAAGTGTCGAAAGAGCTCCGACACCGCTGGCTTCTTGACCAATATAGAGGTGAAGGAATCCGCGAATCAGACCCTTAGAGTAGTTCTCGCCACACGCTAACTCGAACTGGCGAATGAGATACATCTGCCGATATAACTCGAGGTTGCCCGCCACGCCATCTACGCTACCGTTATCCAGGTCCAAAGAACTGATTTTCCCATTCTTTGATGACTTCGTTTTTTCCGAAGATGATTTTGCGCTAGATTTCGTGGAACTTGCCATAAGTTATCAGATGCGAACAAACATACTATCGACGCCTAACAAATTACCCTGATCGTAATGCTAGTGTCAGCGGATAAAGTGTCATTCTACCGCAAATTAGCGGAATCTTTAATGAAGTCTCAGTTTGTTGCAGCCAAATTTGCGGCATGCAACACATTCACCAACAACATTGCAATCGTCATCGGACCAACCCCGCCCGGTACGGGAGTAATCGCTGAAGCGACTTCAGACGCTCCTTCGAATTCAACGTCTCCAGTTAGCCGGTAACCACGTTTACGAGTCGAATCAACGACACGTGATACTCCGACATCGATAACCACTGCTCCTGGCTTCACCATGTCAGCAGTAACAGCTCCGGGAAATCCAGCAGCGGCAATCAAAACATCGGCCCTGCGGGTTTCGGCTGCCATATCTTTAGTTCCGGTGTGACAAACAGTTACGGTCGAGTTGGCACCGATGCTCTTCTGTAGAAGAAGAGCGGTCAACGGCATACCAACTAGTTTGCTTCGACCGACGATAACTACACGCGCACCATTCATATCGACGTTCTGTTCAATGAGCATACGCTGCACGCCTAGTGGGGTTGCTGGGGCAAACCGACGTTGGCCAAGCATCAGGAGTCCGGCATTTTCCGGGTGAAGTCCGTCAACATCCTTCATCGGGTCGATCGCATGAATGACAGCGCCTTCATCAAGATGATTCGGCAACGGTAATTGAACGAGAATTCCGTTTACGGCTGGATCGGAGTTGAGGCCCTCGACGATTCCTAGCAATTCTTCTTGAGTGATTGATGAATCTCGAATAATCGTTTCGGTTTCTATTCCAACCTTCTCGCAAGCACGTTCTTTGCCTTTAACATATGAATGCGAAGCCGGATCATCACCAACTAGCACAACGGTTAAACCCGGAATCGTTCCATGTTTCTCTTTGAAATTTGAAACTCCGACTGCCACTTCCTCATGAACCTTCGCGGCGACTTCTTTGCCGTCAATAATCCGTGCTGTCACTTGTTATTAGCCTCCAGACCTAGTTGGCCTGATTAAGTTGGGAAGTTGAGGTGTCTAATTTCGTAATTATGTCAATAAATCCTAACCGAGAATTGTCTTAACAAGTATTATTCCGAGCATCAATTGAACCCTACTCAACGGTTTCGACCGGAGGTGCTGGCCAGATGATCTACACAGGGATCGACTTAATCGAGATTCCCAGAGTCGCGGGTGTGCTCCAACGCTATCCCGAAAGATTTCTTGCGAAGGTCTTCACTGAGGGCGAACAGCGCTACGCCAAAGGGCGTCCGCACCAGCTAGCGAGTCGGTTCGCCGCTAAAGAGGCGGTAATGAAGTTACTCGGCACCGGCGTGCGCGGGGTGCCATGGAAGTCGATCGAGGTCACGCGCAAGCGAGGCGGGCCACCGGAAGTCATATTGCACGGTCCTGCGAAAATTCGCGCCGAGAAGATGGGTATCATACGAATCGCCCTCAGCCTTTCACACTCTCGTGAGATTGCCACGGCTTCCGCAGTTGGAGAAGCCAGAGACGACGCCTGGAAGCCATGAAACTCGTAACCGCTGACCAAATGCGAGCGATCGAGCAATCGTCTGTTGAAGCAGGTGTATCGCTCGATCAGTTAATGGAGAACGCCGGCCTGGCCGTCGCTAAAGCCGTTCGTGACGAATTCGGCAAACACAGCGAACTTTTCGGCAAGCGAATTACGATATTAATCGGTGCGGGTAACAACGGAGCCGATGGATTTGTGGCAGGCCGGCATCTAGAAAAATGGGGTGGGATCGTTACCGCAGTTTTGTGTGCGAAGAGAAATTCGACTGATCCCAAGCGGGATTCAGCACTCGAAGCGGGCGTTTGTATCGTAGATATCATTGACGATTCCGGTACCGACACTCTACGAGCGCTGCTCGAATCAACTGATCTTATAATCGACGCTATCCTTGGAATCGGTTCGACACGCGACATCGTCGACCCGCTCTCTAAAATCACATTCACAGCACTCGAATCTGGCGTGCCAGTAGTTGCCCTAGATCTGCCAACCGGGGTTAATTCTGACACTGGTGAATTTGATATCGCAGGCCTCCCAGCAGATCGCACGCTAATGCTCGGTTATCCAAAGTTAGGACCAGTGATCGCGGCCGATCCATCTGTAACCGGCGAAGTTTCCGTTCTTGAAATAGACATTCCGCATGGTCTAGATTCTCAAGTAGATACCGATCTAATTACTGAACATCTTGCCGCCTCATTTCTTCCTGAACGACCGTTCGGTGGACACAAAGGCACATTCGGTTCCACGCTTATAGTCGGGGGGTCAAAAGACTATCTTGGAGCAGTGACGATGGCGACCGATGCTGCCACTCGATCGGGCGTGGGGTTAACGTTCGTGGCCACGCCTGAATCGGCATACCGCCAGATAGCGGGAGCTATACGCGAGGCGATGTATCTATCGCTACCTGTGGACGGTAACGACAATCTGCAAGCATCCGAAGCTGCCAATTCTGTTCTCGAGCTGGCGAAAAAATCCACCTCGGTTGCTATAGGTCCCGGTCTTGGTACATCTTCGGCTGCAAGAAAATTCACATCGACTGTTCTCTATGAAATCGACGACAGCACTCCATTCGTCATCGATGCCGATGCCCTGAACGTCCTCGCGGGAACACACCGTTGGTGGGAGCGGTTTGCCAACCCGGCAGTTCTCACTCCTCATCCCGGCGAGATGAGTCGCCTGATGGGAATTACATCTGCGGAAGTTCAAAACGACCGACTCCATATTGGTAAAGAAGCAGCAAAAAAGTTCAACAAGGTTGTCTTACTCAAAGGCGCTTCAACTCTTATCGCTGCCCCCGATGGTCGCATTGCAGTCTCACCGTGGATCAACACGGGTCTCGCCAAGGGCGGCAGTGGCGACGTGCTCGCCGGGCTACTGGGAGGACTTGTCGCCCAACAACCCGATCAACTTTTTGAAATGGCCGTTCTAGCGGTGTTCATTCACGGTTACGCAGCCGAAGCCGCTCGACAGGAACTAGGAGACACAGGTATGCGAGCCACCGACATAATAGAACGCCTCGGTCTGTTCTCCCGAGATACTATGCAACTAGATTTGAACTAACTTCACATAAATTCATCGGTGTCGCCGAATCCGGTCGCGTGTAATTAAGCGTGCATTTCAATGCCATGCTCTTATACTGGGTAATAGTGACAACCCTACTCACTGTCGATATCGGCAATACGAACATCACGATCGGTGCTTTTACCGACCAAGAACTAACCGCCACCTGGCGGATAGCGACACGCGAAACTCGCACTATCGACGAGCACGCATGGGCGCTCAAAGGCGTACTGGAATCTAAAGGCGTTGAGCCAAGTTCGTTTGACGCAGTAGCCATTTGCTCGGTCGTCCCTCCCCTAACGGAAGACTATGTTGACGCACTAGCGTCACTAACCGATACCCTCCCTTTGGTAATCGGTCCCGGCGTTCGCACCGGAATACGAATCCACTACGACCGAACCCAAGATGTCGGAGCCGACAGAATAGTCGACGCTGTAGCAGCACATCAGCTTTATGGCGGACCAATCGTTGTTGTCGACATTGGTACAGCGACAGTATTTGACGCAATCACCACCGATGGCGACTACATCGGTGGAGCAATCTCTCCCGGTATGGAAATATCTGCCAACGCTATGTTCCGCAATACCTCCCAACTACGTCGTGTCGAACTGATTGCACCAGACAGGGTGATCGGTCGTAGCACTGTGGCTTCGATGCAATCAGGTTTCGTATATGGATTCGCCGAATTAATCGAGGGAATGCTCGCTCGATTCAAAATGGAATTGAATCCAGACGCTCCCGAAGATGTCAAAGTAGTAGCTACAGGTGGATTGGCGAATCTGATGGCAGAACACACCGAATCTTTCGATCATGTGAACCCTGAGTTGACTCTGTTGGGTCTTCGACTTGTTCATGAAATGAATAACGCCTAAGCCGGCTTCAGGTGCATGATATGTCGCCCGAAATTAACTCAAACAAACCGATCTGTCACCCTCCGCTTGAAGGCAAAAACGTCGTTCTTGGGGTGACAGGTTCGATCGCCGCGTACAAGGCGGCCGACATCGCCAGCAAGCTCGTTCAAGCTGGCGCTACTGTCAACGTGATAATGACGACTGCGGCCAACGAGTTCGTCGGTTCATCGACGTTCGCAGCGCTTACTCATATGCCCGTAACAACTGGTCTTTGGGAAGCACACTCCGAACTCAGTATCGACCACGTCGCCCTCGCCCTGCGCGCCGACTGCGTATTGATAGCTCCTACTACTGCGAACACGCTCGCAAAGCTCGCACTCGGCATTACTGACGACCCACTAACAGCGACCGTACTTGCTACCGAAGCACCAGTAATCGTAGCTCCAGCGATGGATGCCGATATGTTCGCAAGTCCGTCGACTCAAAGAAATGTGAAAACGCTCGTTGAACAAGGCGTTATTATCGTTGGACCATCAGAGGGAAGACTTGCTTCTGGACTTGTCGGCAAAGGCCGGCTCGTCGAGGCGGCCACACTAGTCGGACTCGTGAGGCAGGCGATAGGGCGTAATGGCGATTACGCTGGTCGACGTGTCATCGTTTCCGCGGGCGGCACCAATCAACCAATCGACCCCGTGCGATTCATCTCAAACCGATCAACCGGCAAGATGGGATACGCCATCGCCGAAGCTGCACGAGATCGCGGCGCAGAAGTGACTCTTGTCACCGCATCCGATATACCTGCGCCTTCGGGAGTGACTGTAGTAAACACCGTCACTGTCGCCGACATGCGTGATGCGATACTCCCAATTTCCAGCGATGGCGACTTGCTGATAATGGCTGCCGCAATCTCCGATTTCACTCCGACCGATGTCGCCGACCAAAAAATCAAGAAAAAGGGCGAAGGCAACATGTTGCTCGAACTCACGAAAGTGGAAGACTTCATGCCTTTAGCTAAGGGCAAGAACTTGATCAAAGTCGCATTCGCCGCTGAAACCTGCGATCTCGAAGCCAACGCCCAAGCAAAGGCAGCACCAAAGGGTGCGGCATTCGTTGTTGCAAATAACGTCGGCGAGCCGGAAAGCGGATTCGGCACCGACACAAACAAAGTCACCTTCGTCGATCCCGATGGCAATGCAGAACCACAGCCGCTCATGAACAAGCTCGATGTCGGACACGCCATCCTGGATCGCGCACTCCCACACCTCTCGAAGCGCTAATAGCCCCCCCCCGATACCTCGGCATCACTCGGGAACTTCTCGATCCAAGCGAAGCGACGTGGAAAGATTTTCGACGGGTAGAGCAACGCGTTCAGTGCCAATTAAGCATCTGTAGCAAACTTTTATAACCTGTATCCAGCACCCATTTCGTCAATTCCACACCGCTATACGTACCAGATTGCTACTTCTGCCCTTAGAATATCCATATCAATATCCATCCCAGATTATTGATACCGGCAAGCACTGCCTGCCGAAACCTGCAAGAAAATAAGGTGTCCATATGAGGCTGTACTGGAAGCAGAAGAAAAAAGGAATCGATCTAATCGTAGAGAACGATGAAGGCGATACCTTTTCGGTTGGTGGAGTACGAGACACTAAGCGCGGCATCGAAGCCCTCGCCAAAACGACCGGATACGACCCGGGTCGAGCAGTCAAAGGTCTCGGATCTATCGAAGAAGGTCGTACCTTCGTTGAGCAGTTCGAGTCATGGCGCGAATTCTTCCCCGGCGACATTCTCTCGATAGAGCCAGACATTCTCCCACTCGACTAATAATCCAAGCAACTAAACCGAACTCCCACCCATGAAAACAATAGATCCGTCGATCCTCGATACGCTCGCAGAGTACGATTCAGCCACAGTCCAGAACGCGGGAATCCTAGTCAGAGGTTATATCAATGCCAACGATGACTATACCGATCCGAGTGTTCGGGAATATATCTCACCAGGTGCAAAACCGGCTGTAGGTTACGCACTCACTTCGACATGGACTCCGCTTTCGGGCGAACAAAGCGATGGCTATTTGCGTACCGACTACTTCGATTCGATTGTGAAGGCTAACGCCCCAGTAATCGTCGTGCAGCAAGACGTCGATGAGCCGGCAAACCGCGGCGCAATAATCGGAGACGGCATGGCATTTCAAATGAAAGCACTCGGTGCTGTTGGGGCACTAGTCGAAGGCAACGCCCGCGACATTCCCGGTATCGAGCAAGCTGGATTGCCTCTTTGGGCTACAGGACGCGTGCCGGGACACGGTCCGTTCAACATGATCGAGCACGAAGTGACCGTTAAGGTTGCGAGTCTGACGATCAATCCGGGCGATATTCTGGTTTGTGACGCAGATGGCGCTACTCGGGTCACGGTCGACGAGGCGGCCGATGTTGCCAAGATGTGTGCTGAAGTTCGCGCCAAAGAAGGAGCGCTTCACAAATTCTTCTCAGTCCCAGATTTCACTTTGGACAACTGGGAAGAATGGAAGTCGAAGAGTTAGCAGTTCTTTTACGATCAAAAAAGACCGGAGTCATTTGTGACTCCGGTTTTTCATTTAACTATCCTTGAAACTAGACCACTCGCCTACTTCTTATCTGGTGCTTCAGCCAATTCGATCTGAGCCGTGTATCTCCAATCAGCCGTCGCTGTACCTTTAGCGAAGCCAATCGACGACGCTCCACCTGCCGCTGCGACGTCATCGAGCACGAGCCGTAAATCCGACCGGCCAACCTCGTCGGCCTCCAGAACCAAGCTCAGTAGCTCACGATTCAGGCTCACACCGCTCTCGCTCTTTGCCTTTCGTATAGCTGAAATAGCGTCACAAGCCGCTTGGAACGATCCTGAAACCTGTGGAGCAGGAATCGAATCAAGTTCTTCCACAGTCGGCCACGCCGCTTTGTGAATCGACATGTGACCCGTTTCCTCGGCGAACACCCAGCTCCAAACTTCGTCGGTGATTGTCGGAACAATCGGCGCGAACAAACGCAGGACAACGTTCAGTCCCAGCCGTAAAGTTGCAACTGCCGACGCCCTGCCAGCAGGATCATCTTCCGAACGTGAACGTCTCTTCAGAAGCTCGATGTAGTTGTCAGTAAACGCGCCCCAGAAAAACTTTTCAGTCTCCTGCAATGAAACCGAGAACTCGAACCTCTCGAACGCCTCTCCTGCGGTTCTAACGACCTCTTTGAGCTCAGCAATAAACGCTAAATCAAGCTCGTTTACGATTGGACCGTCATCGGCGGTCTGACTTAGGACGAACTTTCCTGCGTTATAGAGTTTCGTGACCAGCTTGCCACCGATCTTGAAGATCGCCTCATCATGAGATGCATCGGTACCAAGCTTGAATGAAGCCGACCAATATCGAACAGCATCCGCACCAAACCTGTCGAGCGTATCGACTGGAGTGACTACGTTACCCTTCGACTTCGACATCTTCTTTCGATCGGGATCAAGCACCCAACCGGAAAGGTTGATGTTGTACCAAGGAACCGATTCCTGATGCAGCATTGCCTTAGCGATTGTGTAAAACGCCCAAGTTCGGATGATGTCGTGACCCTGTGGACGAACGTCCATCGGAAACAACGTGTTCATCTGGTCGTCTTCATCACCCCATCGAGCAACCGTTTGAGGGCTTAGTGACGAAGTAAACCAAGTGTCAAAAATATCTGGCTCACCAGCGAATCCACCGGCAACACCCCGTTGACTCTCGTCATAGCCAGGAGCAGCGACCGACTCTGGATCGACCGGCAGCATGTCGGGCGTTGCAATAATCGCCTGGTCGTACTGCGGTTCGCTCTGATCGTCGAGCGGGTACCAAACTGGAATAGGGACACCGAAGTAACGCTGACGAGAAATGCACCAGTCAACATTCAGGTTCTCGGTCCAATTTTCGAAACGCTTGCGCATGAACTCGGGATGCCAATTGATCTTGCGACCCATTTCGATCATCTGATCCGTTTTGTCGAGCATCCTCACAAACCATTGGCGAGTTGTCAGATATTCGAGCGGACTGTCGCCCTTCTCGTAGTAACGAACAGGGTGCAGAATTTGCTTAGGTTCATCCTGTAAAGGCGCTTCGTTTCCAGTCGCCGAGTTCGCAGGATCGCGCATGAGTTCGACAACCAGCGATTTGGCAGATGGTATACGTTTGCCAACTATCGTCTGGTAGTTTTCGTTTGCCTTTTCAGGATTAGTACTGGCCCAGCCGCCATCACCACCGAACTGGTGATCAAGAATACGACCGTTTTGACCCAGTATCTGACGAAGCTCAAGTCCCTCTTCGCGCCACCACGCAACGTCAGTCTGATCCCCAAAGGTACAAACCATCAAAATTCCGGTTCCCTTTTCGGGATCAGCTTCAGTGCTAGGAAAAATCGGAACCTTGACAAAGAAACCCGGCGTAACGGCGTGCTTACCAAATAAACCCTTGAACCGCTCGTCGTCAGGGTGAGCAGTAATACCCACGCAAGCTGCAAGCAATTCAGGACGGGTAGTTGAAATCACGAAACTCTTAACTGGTGCATTTTCTTCGAAAACGCCGAATTTTATGTCGTGATACGCCCCTCCTTTTTCTCGATCCTCGACTTCAGCCTGTGCGACCGCAGTCTGGAAATCAACGTCCCACATAGTCGGTGATTCGAGCTGGTATACATGATTCTTCTGATATAGATCTAAGAAGCTACGTTGGGCAATTCGACGGCTCTTATCGTCGATAGTCGCGTACTCGTCGGTCCAATCGATCGAGTAGCCCATACGATCAAACATGTGCTTGAAAACGATCTCGTCCATCTGGGTTACAACTCGACAAAGCTCAATGAAGTTCTGGCGGTTGATTACCAGCTGACGGTCTTTTTTGAGACCTAATTCTGCCCGTTTGGCTTCCACGTCAAGATTCTCGATATACGGAATGTTACGTTCAGCCCGTACCGAGAAATAGTTCTGAACACGACGCTCTGTTGGCAAACCGTTGTCATCCCAGCCCATCGGGTAGGCGACGTTCATGCCCGACATTCGCTTGTAGCGCGCCAGCAGGTCTTGGTGGGTGTAAGAGAAAATGTGGCCGATGTGCAGCGATCCACTGACGGTCGGCGGTGGCGAATCGATTACGAATGACTTCTCACGTGGAGCGTTGAGGTCACGCTTCTCAACGCCCAGTTCGCTCCAGCGCTTGCGCCAGTGCAGTTCACGCTCATTAATATCAAAGCGCTTTGGAAGATCACTAAACTCAATCGACTTCACGATTACTAATTCCTACTTGGTCTTATCGACCAACCTAACCGCCTGAAATTCAGGCAATAAAAAAACCCACCCATATCAGAAGTTAAAACTTCTTCAAAGGACGGGTTGACCGCGGTACCACCTTCGTTGAACACAATCGCATAACTAACGACAGTGAACCACTCTATTAGCTGTAACGGCGCAAACGGGCAAACCTAGTAATCTCGAATTTAACGAAAAATTCAGTTCACCAGCTCAGAGACGACTTCACGATAGCAAGGGTTCCGGTTCACACCAACCACCGAATCTCTTTGACCCTGCAAACACGCTACTACTTCTCGTCGAAGCTGATTCAATATTATATTTAGGCTAGCCGCAACTCAATTCAATTGCAATGGCAAATACTGCTTATGAATCAGTCAGAGTTTTTCATGTGCGTATCCGCTTTTTCTGCATCTGGTGATGCAGAACATCCGCTTGAACTAGTTTTTTCCGACGTAAGTCGTTCTGGCGCATTCGTTCTAATTTCGCCAGAGCCTTACGAGTGTCGCTAGCGATTTTGGCGGGATCAGAACGTTCCATTCGCAATTTGAATAGCCAATAGGTGAAAGCGTCTTCCGACCCAAGAGTATGTTCGTCTCTATGTCGCCAGCCCTCGCGTGCCGGCATAGAGCCTAATTCTAACTTGAACACTTCCCAAAGCTGGTCACGAGTGTTGCCGTAGAGAGTTTCGTAAGCGAGTTCCAATGAATAGTCGCTTAGCGGCCGTCCAGCCCCGACTCGCCTGTGGGTAACCTCTTCCTCAACAGCAGTAACTAGCGACTGCTCCACCGTTACACCATAGAAATACGAAAGATGTGCTCTTCCTTTATCCACGCCAACAGCGCGCATGAAGTCTGACTCATCGAACCCGGCGAATAAAACCGGCTCAGAAAGCCAAGCCCACCATACATCCTGCTCGATCTCGGCTTCACATTCCCAGAGCATTCGCTTTGCAAGAAGTTGCCAATCAAACGCTTCCCCACCGATCAAATAAACGTATAGCTCGTCGCCGATTTGCTCTTGTGCCGTTGGCCAAGCGGCGATTGCTTCAAGCACTGCCATTTTCCATTCATCGCCAACCGGACCCGCAAGTAGAATCGCAGATTTGAGACGCGAAATCATCTCGGCAGTTTCTTTTGGAGAAGTGCCCATATCGGTGTTTGTTTCTTTACTACTGACCATGAGATTTATTGAATGCGTAGCGCTCTGATTTCGGGAGCGCTAAAAACGCCATTAGTTCGGCGTAATGAAGTGTGTTGATCACACGGTCGGCTTCAACCCAACCACGAATCGCTGTACTAACTCCGAAACGCATGTTCTCGAACTGCCACGTTTGGTGCGAGTCGGTGTTAACTGCAAACATTACACCCATATCGACCCCCATTCGTAGATGATCAGCTTTCAAATCAAGGCGGTCTGGCGAAGCATTGACCTCCATAACAGTGCCAGTCTGGACAGCCGCTTCGAAAACAGCGGCAATATCAATCTCAACCGGCGATCGTTTACCAAGCAAGCGCGCCGTTAAGTGGCAGATAATATCGACGTGCGGGCTCTCCATCGCATCGATGACCCGTTGGGTCATTTTTGCGCTGTCCTGATCCATCCCAGAGTGAATCGAAGCGATGACGATATCTAGGTCGGCAAGCAATTCGTCGCTGTAATCGAGCGATCCATCAGGCTTAATATCCATTTCCGTTCCAGTCAATAACCTCATACCTGAAGATTCGGATAGTTCCCTAATGGCGGTGTTGTGAGCAATCAACATGTCAGGGCTAAGACCATTGGCGATGGTCGCACTTGGCGAATGATCGGTAATAGCGAGGTATTCCCACATTCGCTTTTGAGCCACCGCTACCATCTCTTTCATTGGGTACCGACCGTCCGACCAGTTCGTGTGCGAGTGCAGATCACCCTTGATATCTGATTCAGTGAGGATATTGGCAAAATCTTGTTTCTCGGCTAGTTCGATCTCACCGGAGTCTTCTCGCATTTGTGCTGGTACAAAGTTAAGACCGAGTCGCTCGTATATATCTTGTTCGGTTTGAATATTTTTTGACGAACTTTCAGTCGGATCAAGAAGTCCACTTGAGTTAAGTGTCATACCACGCTCGCTCGCTATCGCTTCAAGGCGAGTTCCGTGGGCAATTGACCCTGTTGCGTACACAAACGCCCCGGCAAACGCCCCAGGCGTCACGATCGTGATCGAAAATCTAAAACCTCTTGCATCTGCGAACACAGCCGTAGATTCGCTATGGTCAATTACGTCACGAACGTTCGACAGAGTCGTGAAAGAGTCGATGATGTCCTTAAATTCTTCGTTCATCGCGCTGCAAAGAAGGTCGATATTGCCGATTAGCTCTGCCGAACGACGAACGCTTCCGGCGACTTCGATATCTACGATGCCTCCGCATCGAGATTTCAACTCAATAATCACGTCGCTAGCCTTTTGAGTCGCCGGTCCCAATCCGATACGATTGCCTTGTTCGACACGCAGCTTGGTGTGTCGAAGTATCTGAGCAGCGCTCTTTTTGCTGATCCTAGGCAAGTTCTGGAACTCACCCGATTCGATTGACGCTTCTAGCTGCTCGAAGTTGGAAATACCAAGTTCCGTAGCCGCTGTAACGGCAGTCTTGGGTCCTATACCGGGTATCTGGACAAGCTCGAGAATTCCATCGGGAAGTTCTTCAAGAAGTCCATCCAACAACCCAAGCCGACCTGTTTGAACAAGTTCCTGGGTCTTATCGACAATCGCATCACCGAATCCTGGAAGTGCACCTAATTTTTCAGGGTCATCAGCGATGTCGGTGATCGGATACGGAAGGCTTTTTATCGCGTCAGACGCCCTCGAGTGAGCACGTACTTTAAATACGTTCTCGCCCTTCGCCTGCATAAGCACCGCAACATCCGCGAATGCCTGAGAAATCGAGTTATTGTCCATGAGCTACAGGATAACGGGCATCCCACGCTCAAGGTTGGCAGATTCAGTTTTCCGTAAGGAGACGGACAAGACGACTTTTCATACTATGATGACCCGCCCCAACGACCATAAACGCCCTGAAACGGCGAAGCACTAACTAAGAACACAACGCCCATCTCTCAGAAAAAATCCGGCGGCAAGACTCTACTCGATGTTGATCTTCGCCTGCTTGCGTTGAAGTCGCTCGATCTTTCGTCGTTCGGAACGACTCATCTTGCGGCCCTCAGGGGTGTGAGTAGGAACGTTAGAAAGACTGTTTCCACCTGCCTGTGCACCACCGTGACCGGAATTCACGCTCGCCATAACTGAATGTTGACTAGCAAGAGCGTTTGCCTTCTGGGTCGATACGTCAGCGTCGGCCTTCACAGCGTTCATTTCAGGAGTCTGAGTCGGTGGCGGCTGTTGCGTCAAAGCCACTCGGAATATCGTCTTAGCGATGGTCGCCTTGATCGTAGCGTCGAACGCAGTAAACATCTGGAACGCTTGGTGCTTATAGGCAACAAGCGGATCGCGCTGCCCTGCCGCTTCAAGACCAATTCCCTGCCGCATATTGTCCATCGACGTCAGGTGCTCGACCCAGTGCTCATCGATCGTTCGCAGCATAATCGTGCGTTCGAGTTTGTTGAGTAGTTCTGCTCCAAACTCATCGGTCCGCTTATCGTAGATCGTTTCGATCAAACCCAGAAAAACCTCTTCGGCTTCTTCCGGGCGCATCTCAAAAACATCGTCTTTTTCCGGGAAGCCGTCGAGAGTCGGGAAGACGGTCATCAACTCTCGATAAAGACCGTCCACATCGTAATTCTCTGAACCACCGTTAATACGCTCATTGACGATCAGACGTATTTCTATTGCGAGGTATTCACTGATGGTTGAACGTAGTTCTTCGCCATCAATGACCTTGTCTCGAAGCTGATAAACGATATCTCGTTGAGTATTCACAACGTCATCGTAGTCAACGAGATATTTGCGAATCTCGAAGTTCTGCGCTTCAACTTTCGTCTGAGCCGTTTCTACCGACTTCGAAACCATCTTGTTCTCAATAGGGACATTCGCCTCCCATCGCAATAAATTCATTGCACCACGAATTCGCTCGCCACCGAATCGTCGAACAATGTCATCTTCAGTCGACAAGAAGAACTGCGTTTCACCGGGGTCACCCTGGCGACCGCAACGACCACGAAGCTGGTTGTCGATTCGGCGTGACTCGTGGCGCTCGGTTCCCAGTACGAACAATCCGCCTTTTTGGACGATTATGTCGTGATCTGAGTCCCAGCCGTTCTCGGAAGGAGTAGTTACATCAGGATTTCCGCCAAGAATGATGTCGGTTCCACGACCAGCCATGTTCGTCGCTACCGTTACAGCACCAGCCTTGCCAGCCTCGGCGACGACACTCGCCTCACGCTCGTGCTGTTTAGCGTTTAGTACGTTATGCGGGATATGCTTCTTTTTAAGCAGGTCGCCCAGTAGCTCCGACTTATCGATGCTGGTAGTGCCAACGAGTACCGGTCGGCCATCGTGGTGAAGCTCGGAGATACGCTCCGCGATAGCTTCCCACTTGGCTTCCTCGGTCATATATATATAGTCACCACGGTCGGTTCGTTGGATCGGCTTGTTTGTAGGAATTTCAACTACTTCAAGCTTGTAAATCTTGTCCAGTTCTTCAGCTTCCGTAGTTGCTGTACCAGTCATTCCGGCCAGCTTGTTGTACATACGGAAGTAGTTCTGAAGTGTGATCGTTGCGTAAGTGTTCGACTCTCGCTGAACCTTTACGCCCTCTTTGGCTTCGAGTGCTTGGTGAAGTCCGTCAGAGAAACGACGCCCCGTCATTAATCGACCCGTAAATTCGTCGACGATAACAACATCATGTCCCTGAACCACATATTCACGGTCTCGGGCGTACACATGCTCAGCACGGATTGCGTTCTCGGTGAAGTGAGATAGAACATCATTCTCAACGCCATACAGGTTATCGATGTTCAGCTCCCGTTCAACAGCTGCGATTCCTTCTTCAGTAAGAACAATCGTCTTGCGTTTATCCTCAATTTCGAAGTGAACATCGGCGGCAAGTCGTTTTGCTAAAACAGCGAATTTACGATATTCCTGACCCTGCTCTTTGGCTGGGCCAGAAATGATGAGAGGAGTTCGTGCTTCGTCGATGAGAATGCTGTCGACTTCGTCAACTATCGCGTAAACACGGCCTCGCTGAACTCGGCGATCGATTTCTTCAACCATGTTGTCGCGAAGGTAGTCGAACCCAAACTCGTTGTTTGTTCCGTAAGTAATATCGCAGGCATATACCTGTTGCTTCGTCGCCGATTGGAAATTATCTTCAGGCGTGCGAACCGGAGGAGCAGCGTCGGCATCCGCTTCATTCTGGTCGCCATCGATTTGAATAGCCAGCGGAGCATCGGGGTTGAACACCCACGAACCGTCGTTCTGCAAACAGCCCACTGTGATACCAAGCGCGTGATGAACATTTCCCATCCAACCAGCGTGAAGCTTCGCAAGGTAGTCGTTCACAGTAATGATGTGTGCGCCCTGTCCGGTAATAGCGTTCAAGTAGGCCGGTAAGGTCGCAACCAGAGTTTTGCCTTCACCCGTGCGCATTTCAGCGACTTTACCCTGGTGAAGAACAATTCCGCCAATCATCTGCACGTCGAACGGCCGCATACCGACGGTTCGTCGTGAAGCCTCACGAACTGCAGCAAAAGCCTCAGGGAGAATGCTGTCGAGACTTTCCCCGCCTTCCCAACGTGATCGGTAGTCGGCAGTCAAACCCTTCAGTTTCTCATCGCTAAGTTTCTCAAAGTCGGATTCGAGATCGTTGATCTCGTCGACGATCGGCTGGATTTCTTTTAGGGCTTTCTCATTGGTATCGCCAATGAGTTTGTTGAATAACTTGAACATATACGGCTACTAGCTCACCACGAATATAAACCAGATTGGAAGCACTCACCAATTACCAGCTAATTGATAGTGAACAACTCTCCAACCGAGCGGCCTTCGTGGATTCGCCTAATCGCTTCTCCAAGAAGCGGTGCGATTGAAATTACCTTGATCTTTGAGTTTACTTTGTGATCGGACAAAGGAACCGTGTCAGTTATTACCAATTCTTTGATATGTGGAATGCTCGCAATTCGAGAAGAAGCTTTTCCAGGCAGTACACCGTGGGTTGCAACAACGTAAATATCGTTAGCTCCACGCGCTGTAATCGCCTCTACAGCTGAGATTACGGTTCCGCCGGTACTTATCTCATCATCAAACAGAATTACCGGCCGATCTCCCACTTCACCAATAACGTTCATGCTCTCCACTCGGTCTTCATTGCCGAGACGTCGCTTTTCCACGATCGCCAAAGGTGCACTTATCGCATCCGCAAAGTAACGAGCTTTTTTCGATATTCCGATATCGACTGCAACAACCACCGGATCTTTGAGATTGTGCTGGATGAAATAGTCGACCAACTTCGGCATCGCCGTCAACTCGTCTACCGGCACTGCGAAGAATCCTTGCACCTGTCCAGCGTGCAAATCGATCATGACGGCTCGATCGGCACCAGCGGTTTCAAGAAGATCGGCTATCAGTCGACCAGTAATCGGTACGCGGGGTTGGTCTTTTTTGTCGGTACGTGCATAGCTGTAATAAGGAATTACTACAGTGATACGACCAGCCGATGCACGCTTTGCGGCATCGATCATGATCAACATTTCCATGATGTTGTCGTTCACTGGCTCGACGTCAGACTGCACAATGAAAACGTCCTTTTGTCGAACATTTTCGAGAATCTTGACGAAAGTGTTGTCGTTGGAGAACTTGAACACTTCGATCTGACCGAGATCCTGCTGAAGGTATTCGCAAATACTTTGCGCCAAAGCTGGGTGTGAATTCCCAGCGAAAATTACCGGATTTCCATTAACTCCGTACATTAAATCCCCTTGAACCCTGGACGTCGTTTTTCGCGATGCGCAACCATACCTTCTATATGGTCCTCAGAGGATAACGTGATTGCCTCGGCTGCGGCAGACATTTCGAGGGAAGTTTCAAGGTCCATCGACAATCCACCTCGCATCATCGTCTTAGCAAGTCGAATAGCGATAGGCGGCCCTCCTGCGATGCGACGCGCCATCTTCTCGGCAGTGATGATTAGTTCGTCTTCGCACACAACGCTGTTCAGAAACCCGAGAGACAATGCCTCATCAACTTCAAGGAAGTTTCCCGTGTACATGAGCTCGGCCGCTTTAGCCGACCCAAATAATCGAGGGTAGAGCCACGTTCCACCGTAACCAGGGAATAGACCAACGTGGATATAGGCAGCCATGAAACGCGCCGATTCGACAGCGATCCTAATATCACACGCACAAGCAAGATCAAACCCTGCTCCAACTGCCGGACCATTAATGGCAGCAATCACCGGTTTTTCCATCTTGTAGATACCGAGAATGACTCTTTGAGCTAGCTTGAACCCACGCCTCAGTTCTTCCGCACCGCCAGGGCCCGGTTTGTGAGGGCCGTCACCCAGTCCGCCTGTCATTTCATCGGTGTCCGCACCCGAGCAGAAAGCTCGTCCTGCGCCTGTGATGATTACAGCGCGAATGGAATCATCGACCGCTATATTGTCCAGAATACCGGCAAGAGATTCCAGTAATTCATTGGATAAGGAATTCAGCCGCGCAGGACGATTTAGCGTAATCGTAGCGAATCCGAGTTCGCTATTTACATCAATATTAACGCTTTGAGTCATCAAATCCTCGGCAGTATGTGGTCGTAGAAAATGTGCAGAAATTTTAGCACCGGGGCTGCGCATCTCGGGCAAGATTCCAACTAAAGCATTTCAGTCTTCTTTCCTGTTACCCAGGATCGAATTAGAAGTGCAAAAATCTTAGTTCCGAACCGCTACGAATTAGATCGACTCTGCCGTAACCACATATGCATGCTAACACCCAAATTTTCGAATATATGGGTTTTTGCCACCGGCTCATCATCCTTCATCAAAAAGTATGGGGTCAGATAATTTCGTCGTATGCGTCTTGCTTAAAACCAAACACAATCTGATCGCCGTCAGTCAAAATCGGTCGTCTGATCAAGCGAGGCTGTTTGACCATCAATTCGATGAGTTCGTCGTCAGTGGCTTTACCGCGAAGTTCCCTAAATGGCTTTGAACTTGGACTCTTCCATGCAAACATCTCGTCTATAGATGTAAGATCGCTCAGCTTTTTTATTTCGTCAACCGAAAGTTGTTCCTTGAAGAAATCACGAAATTCGTACTCAGTGTTAGATTCGTTGAGAGCCCGACGGGCTTTCTGGCACGTACTTCAACGAGACCAGCAGTAAAATTTCAAATCTTTAGACAATCTCGACCCCTTGATGGTTTGAACTTGATTGCATACAAGTGATGAATTGCGACACAATTATTACCACCATAACAATGTACGAAGCCATTTAACGTTCCGTTCTTGATGCTAGATGACTCACCAGCCCAGTAACAACCCACTCGACGTAGAAAATCGATCATTGAGATCACTATTCACACGCGCGTTTGGGAAATCTCAATCCGGGTCACCAAATCTTTCAAACCTCAGCATCTACGCATTCGGACTTTCCGGAGTTTGGACTGGAATCGGTGCCGGCATACTACCTTTCAAAGTGATCGAGGCTCTCGAAGTAGGCGATATATCCCTACTGGGTTACACCTTTGATAAAAACGGTGCGCTGGGATTAATTTCGCTACTAGGACTAATTGTTGCCGCAGTTGCCCAACTTGTGGCGGGATCTCTCAGCGACCGTGATGAACGGCCTGGCAAACGACTGCTGTACCTGCTTATTGGCGGACTCGGTCTCGGTGTGATGACCGTCCTGTTTGGATTTACCAGTTCGTTCCTCACATTAATCCTTGCCATCGTCGGAATGCAGCTATTTGGCAACTCTGCCCAAGGTCCAGCGAACGCTCTAATAATCGATCACGTTCCCGCCAGTGAAAGAGGGGCTGCGGCTGGAGTTTTGAACCTATGGCGACTTTTAGGCGCAGGATTTATCACTGTCATTGTTCTTCAATTTATGGCGAGATACGACAAGGAAGACGCACCTGAATGGCTCTGGTATTCGATAGCACTGCTGACAGTATCAGTGGTGATAAGCGTACTGTGGACGGTTCTCAAGAACCGACCAAAAGATGGCTGGTTTATTCCTACGCTTAAAAAGAAGACTGCTAAAACTGGCGAGTATCCAGAAAACATTTCTAAGGCGACGACTGACTCAACTTCGGGCATCAGCCGTAGTTATTTGGCATTTCTCGTCGCACTGGCGTTCGGTATCGCCGCAATGTCATCTATGCAGATATATGCCCTATTCTTCTTGCAAGATGTTGCCGGACTTGAAAATCCTGCCGATGGAGCCGATCTACTGGTCGTCGCAATCGTCGCAGCAGCAGCATTGACTGTACTGCCAGCAGGTAGACTCGCAGATCGCTGGGGGCGCACAAGTCTGTTCATCTTTGCCGGTGCTGCTGGCGTAATTTCTTCGCTTCTTCTTTTGTTTGTCAGCTCGATTGGCCCGGTTCTCGCAATAGGCGTCGTCATTGGAATATCAGTTGGACTATTCATGACATTAACGTGGGCTGTCGCAAACGACCTCGTGAGCCGATCCGCTGCAGCGAAGGAGTTGGGATATACGAGTGTGGCGGCGCTAGTAGGGGCCGTTGGTGCACGATTCGCAGGAGTCGGTATCGACGAACTGAACAATATTTCTGAGAATCTTGGCTATAAGATGATTCTCATTGCGGTTGCCGTCTCATTCGCATTATCCGCTCTAATCCTCGCAAAAATCTCTAAAAATTCTAGCCTTGCCGAACCGACACCAGCAAGCGATCCGCTTATCACTTCCTCAGCACCCGACTAACTGTGCTCAGGGGTGCCTTAGCACTTGGTCACCGCCGGCAATATGCGTTAGCACTACTGTTGACAACCCACTCGGATAAGCGCCGTAGCCTAACGCCCTTCGAGCCCCTTACCAACGGAGAGATGGTGAGATGCTAAACCCAGAAAAACTGTTGTGCTATGTTAGGTCGTTATCCCGAATGACTAAGGATAAAAACCGAAAACAGTTCGGTCGTCGATATACTTATTACCACTTAGGCTGGCTCATTCCTTTCTAATCGTTGATCTCTGCCTGAGCACGAAAAACCATTCTCACCAGCCCTTATTTAATAACAAGATAGGCCGCCCAAACATGGACGTATATCTCGCAAGTCCCCGAGGCTTCTGCGCCGGAGTCGATCTAGCAGTCGATATCGTCGACCTAGCTATTCAGCAGTACGGCACGCCGGTCTATGTGAAACACCAGATTGTCCACAATCCCAAAGTGGTCGCCGATGTCGAAGCGAAAGGCGCAATAACCGTCGAGCAGGTCGAAGAAGTTCCAGTCGGCGCTGTAGTCGTCTTCTCAGCCCACGGCTCTCCGCCGTCCGACTACGCCATCGCCAAAAAACGTAATCTCGTAGTTCTTGATGCCACTTGCCCACTTGTCACTCGGGTCCATAACGAAGCGAAGAAGTACACCAAAGAAGGCAAGAAAATCGTTCTTGTCGGACACGTAGGGCATCAAGAAGTGATCGGAACCACTGGCCAAGCCGACATGACTCTAATCGACGAAAGACAGGATTGGGACCTGCCTAACTGGGATAAAGACGCCGAGGTCGCCGTTCTCACCCAGACCACCCTCTCAGTTAATGACACTGCTCTGGCTGTTTCGAAAATCAAGAAGAGCCACCCAAACGCCATCGTTCGTGACGACATTTGCTATGCAACGACCAATCGACAGGCAGCCGCTACCGAGCTTACTGATATGACCGAGCTTGTACTTGTGATCGGTGCACAGAGCAGCTCAAACTGCAACCGACTCAAAGACGTCGCAATCAAAAAGGGTGTGCCCGCACATCTCATTAATGGCCCCGAAGAACTCGATCGCTCTTGGCTAGAAGGGGTAAAAAAAATCGGTATCACCTCGGGAGCATCGACCCCTGAAAAACAAGTAAAAGCAGTTATCGAAGCCATCTCACCCGAAAACGTCTACCGAGTTGGTTCCGGCGAAGAAAGCATCACTTTCGCCATCCCCAGAAACCTAAGACATATTGCTGGCGACGGAATCCGCAGTAGCAGTGAGGAAGAACTAATACCCGATGAAAATAACCAGAGTTGAATGCCTGATACTCGATGAAGAGTACCCATATGTAATCCTTCACACTGACGAAGGAATAACAGGATTCGGTGAGTGTTTTCGTCGTGCTCCTTATGTTTCTAAAGCTGTCATAGAGACGGTCTTTGCTCCTCTCGTAATCGGCAAATCTCCTTTCGATTCGGAAGAGATTTGGGACAATATGTTCAGAGCCGGCGCAGTTGCAGGTCCGCAAGGAGCACTACTAACCGCCGCAGCTGGAATTGATATAGCGCTGTGGGATCTCAAAGGCAAGGTACTGGGCACGCCTATCTACAATCTAATCGGAGGCAAGCGACGGGAAAAGATCGAGGTCTACGCTAGTTCACTCGCCCGAGGCATGCCACCCAAAGACGAAGCGCTCCGTGTCGCCCGATTCCGTGACAAAGGCTACTCGGCCTACAAGTTACACTCAGCTATTGCTGGCAAGATCGACGATCCGAGAGATTTGACTATCGAAACGGTAACGGCTATCCGTGGCGAAGTCGGATACGACATGGATGTGATGGTCGACGTGAACAGTGCATATTCAGTGCACCATGCTATCGACATTGGTCGACAGCTTGAAGATCTCGGTGTGTTCCACTTTGAAGAGCCAGTGCACATCAGAAACTACGCGGGCATGGCTGAAGTAGCCGACGCTCTTGACATCCCTATCGCTGCGGGAGAAAACTCTTTCACCCGATGGGAGCATCTAACTCTCATACGCGAAGGTCGACCTGATATTGTTCAGCCCGACGTTGTAAAAGTTGGCGGCATTACCGAATTCTTGAAGATCGAAGCAGTGCTGACTGCTCACGGTGCAACGATGACTACGCACAACACCCAGCCCTACGGCTCGACGGCTGCGCACGCTCACCTGCTGGCGCCGAGCAATAATTTCCCCTACGCACAGGAATACAACATCGAAGAAGTCGGTATTCGAGACAACGATTCGATTCTCGATACTCCTTACGAAGTCGAAGACGGATTCATAAGAATCCCCGACGGACCGGGACTTGGGCTCGACTACAACCTCGAAAAAATGCGAGCACGAAGTAGTGAGCGACCGTCACAATTCGTCAAAGTATGGGGACACATGCAATAGGGGTACTGGAGCTAAAGCTGCTTAATCCGTCGTCCGGGAGCTTGGCATTCTACGAGATCGATTGCTGAAACTTTGCTGCCACTTCGAAACGTTGTAAACCTCAGTATAGATCTTCCGATCTTTTCACCCTCGCTCTTCCGCCGAGAATCCCGTTATCAATTTCGGCCATTTCAATACAGAAAACACAAGCGCAATCAGTCCAGCAATTGCGTAGCCCGTTATCGTTGCTGGCACACCATACTTCTCGATAAGCCAACCTCCTATCACCAATCCCATAGGAAGTCCGTAAACCGCCAACATTCGGATGCCCATCACCCTCCCCCGCATTTCGAATTTGGTGAAAGTCATCAACACGACCGACATCGAAATCATGCAGAAACTGATCGATGCTCCTATCAACACCAATAGCAGCAATCCCATGGCATTCGAGTCGGTCTGGGCGAACAAAATCAGCAGCACATACCAAACAACCATCGTGATCATCATGAATCGCTCGGGTCGACGCGAATTAACAACCGACGCCATCAATAGCGACCCCACCAACGCCCCTACTGCGAATACAGCGACCATCTGAGCTAGCCCATTTTCATCGTGCTGGTAAACGTCTCTGGCCACAATGGGTAGTAGTCCGTTAGTAAGCGGGAATGCAGTCGCATTCACCAGAAATGCAAGAAACATGATCGGCTGAATCACCGATGAGTCGACCATGTACCGCAGCCCTTGTTTCATCTCGGTAAGAGGGTTCGCGTGCTTCACCGGAACACTCGATCTGACTGTGGTTATTCCAAGCACTATCAACACACTGAGTGAATAGAAAATGGTAACGCCAACATACGCCCAACCGAGTCCGAGTCTCGACAACAACATGGCGCCCAATAACGCCCCAACGATACGGGCGGTGTCTTGAGTTGTCCTCGCTAACCCTGAAGCATTCATCAACAGGTTTCGCGGCACGGTATCGGCGATTAGCGACTGCCTGAGTACGTTGTCGGCAGGTCTTAAAATCCCGCTGATGCTCGCGATTGCAAACACGTGCCACGGTTGAATCAAATCGGTTGCAGACAATACCAACAATGACAAAGCCGAAAGTCCAGCTCCCGCACGAAGCACAAACAACATCAACTTACGACTCATGCGGTCGGCGATAACACCAACAATCGGTGCCGTCAGCGTTCCTGAGAATCGCAACGCACCAAGCAAACCCACCAAGAACGGCGAATCGGTTGCGACAAGAATGTACCAGCCAAGGATCAGAGTTTCCATCTCCGATCCCCAAGTGATCATCGCATCTGCAGACCATTGAAATCGAAAACTTTGGATCTTGAATGCAGCGAATGGGCTTATTTTTGCGTTCGGTTCTTGCGTGACCGAAGTTGGACGTTGCTCAGTACTCAAATTACTGGTAATGCCGATTTATGGAAGCTCTCATCGAACTCCCAAATGTATGAACAACGAAATTCGTCAGCTACCATCGATCCGTGAATAATCCTATCTGCATCGCCAACATCAACTTTTGTGCACTAGTGGCGGCGGCAAGTATCGCACTTATTACCGCATGTTCAACGAGCGAACCAGAGTCAGTGACCCCAACAATGGTAGTTCTACCGTCGCCTGGGTTGTTTATCGATTCAGCAGATTGCGAAGACCTTGAATATGGACATCTGCGTCAGTCGGAGGTGACAGTCAGCCTCGGAGATATCAATCTGCAAGTGACCGTTGAAATCGCCAACGAACCAAGCAAACGCGAACAAGGTTTGATGTGTCGAAAATCAATTCCGAATGGCACTGGAATGATATTCCACTACACTACGGCACGTTCAACAGGATTCTGGATGTACAACACCTACGTCCCAATCGACATCTTCTATATCGACCGCTCCCACAATATCGTCGATAAAATCAGAATGACTCCCTGCCTTCGTGACGGTATGAGCGACGATGATTGGCAAGTAAAGTGCGCCACCGAAGCAACCAACTATGTACCAACGGATGAGTGGGTCACCGTATTAGAGCTCCCTGCAGACTGGCTCGAATCGAACGGTATTTCAGATGCAGACTTGGAAGATGTGAAGTTAACTTGGCTGACAGTAGCCGATTAGGTTTCAACCTCTGATCAAGCAACTAGAACGAACAAGGAAACGCACGAGAATTGGCTAACAGCAAGGAAAAAGTACTTCTGGCAGTAATAGATGGGCTTGGTTTCAGCCGCAGTCGATCAAAAACGGTGGCTGATACCGCTTGGTCGAAGCTAGGTCAGAGGGACCAAGAACTAATCGTGTCAGCCGCCGAGCGAATCGGACACGACGCCATCTGGGCGATGAACCTGTTGTACCCCGTTCATGTCGAGTCGTTAGAACCCGATACTCCAACACGTGATGCCCTCACGTGGATTAATGATCTACAAACTTGCCGAGGCTTCCTTAACGACGATCTGATCGAACGCATCGATTCGCTTGTCGAATCAGTAGCCGACGAACAACGATATGTTCCGTGGTCGTCAGCAGCCCGTAATCTATGTTCGTTACGAAACGCCAATCTATCGATACCAACCAGTGCTGCGGGCATCTGGGCAGGGTTCGAGGATCTCGATCCAGCAGTTCAGGGTAACTCAGAAACTGGTCATCAACAGATCGGCAACACCGAGCTCGCTCCTCAACTTCCGTTAGAGATAACCAATTCGATCAACACTGGCGAGTTTTTTGATAATGCAGCTTTCAATAACACGATAAGCACTGCTAAAGAACGTGGATCGACGATCAATTTCTGCTTTCTTCTTTCCGGAATAGGTGGCGGCGACGGACGCGTCCACAGCGCATGGAATCACCTTGAAGCATTCTTAGAATTAGTATTTGCACGGCACAAAATCTCGCCCGAAAAAGTTCAAATGCAAGCGATCCTCGACGGACGCGATTCAGCAGCCAATAGTTCTATTGTCTCTATAAACGGTTCTGGTGATTTCGTCGGTCAACTCCAACTATTGCTTTCGAAATACAAAGCGGAGTCCTCACTCGCTTGGCTTGTCGGACGCTCGACGGCTATGGATCGTGACTACAGAGAAGATGCGGCCAAAGCCGACTTCGATCTATTGACTGGTAATACAGGCGAAAAAGTAGCCGACATCGTAGTAGCTCGATCAATCATTTTGGCGGGCCACGAATCTGGCAAAACTGATCAGGACATTCCGCCAATAGCTGTCCTCAAAGCCGACGGATCAGTGCCATCTATCGCTGCCAACGATGCCTTTATTGATCTCAATTTCCGTTCAGATCGACAACGATCAAAAATCGGTTCACTTGCGGGCGCACGCGCCTTTCTGGAATCCGAAGGCGACTCACGCGGACGAAAATGGGAAGGTTCATGGATCGACCACAACCTAAATCTAGATATCTGCGCGATCGCCGAATATCACCCGATATTCGAGTCTGAATACGGTGTTTCCGTAGCGTTCCAAACCGAACCTCACTCCGCTAATTTTCTTGCACATTGGACAAAAACTTTTGGCGAAGACGAGTACACACTGGTCGCAGAAAGCGTTAAGTCTTCGCACATGGGCTACTTCTTCCGTGGTCGACGAGAAGACCCGGTCAAGGGTGCCAACGAGACTCGATTAGTCACACCATCTCACGGCGAAGAGGACGGCGTGATGACCGACACTGACTTCTACCTTCACCCCGGCATGCGAGCCAACGAAGTTACGGCCGATGTCGTAAAAGCAATTGAGAAAGGCTTGTCTCGCCTGATCTGCTGCAACATTGCCTCCCCCGACATGGTGGGACACCTACTGCCAGCACGCTATGAAGAAGCCAAAGCCGCTTACCGTGCTGCAGCCAACGCTCTTGTCGAAATGGCAGAAGCTGCTAAAAATGCTGGAATCTACATGGTTATTACGTCCGACCACGGCAATATCGAAGACGACACTTCCGCTCATTCGGTCAACGATGTGCTGACGACGATCATTCGACCCGACGGTTCTCAGTCGGCCGTCGGCATACCTATATTGCAGGCTAGGCTCTTCGATGTCGCCCCGACCGTACTAGAACTAATAGGTGCACCTCAGATACAAAAAGACTCCACAGCGTCGGCTCTCCCCTCACGTTTCGTGGGCAGACCGTTGGTTGCCACAGGTTGAAGTCACTAGGCTCTAGAACAATGAGATTTGGCGAAAAAAAACACCGATATCCAACTGCGTTGTTAAGTCACCTGATTACCACGACGTCCTATCGGACTTCTCGTAATGACAGGGTCGAACGAACTAGGTAGCAGGGCATGCTGCAAGAACAACCAAACCTACCAGGCGATCTCACCGCCATCGATCACCAACTCGGTGCCTGTCACCCAACCTGCTTCGTCAGAAGCTAAATAGAGAACCCCATACGCAATATCGATTGGCAATCCGAGTCTCCCCATCGGCGTCATCGCCAAACGGGCGTCACGAATCTCTTTTTGAGAGTGAATGTCGAGAGTCATCGGTGTATCAGTAAAGCCAGGATGAACTGAATTCACACGAATATTGTAGGGAGCGCACTGAATCGCAGCGGCCTTGCTGAAAGTCCTCGCTGCGCCTTTTGAAGCGTGATACGCAGCACCCATTGGTGATCCAACAATCCCGAAGATCGACGAAACGTTCACCACCGAACCGCCGCCGTTCTTCCTCATTGCTGGAATAGCGGTCTTAGTACCAAGCATCACCGCAGTAGAGTTTACTGCGAACACGGTGTCCCAGTTTTCGACGATCGTATCCTCGACAGTCGCCCTGCCTTTTGCCCCCGACATACCTGCGTTGTTGACCACGATATCGAGTCGTCCCCACTTCACCATCATTTCGTCGATAACCTCGATCCATCGACTCTCTTGAGTAACGTCGAGCTTGCGATACATTGCAACTTCACCGTTCTGGTTCAGTTCAGCTTCGAGCGCATTGCCTTTAGAGTCGTCGATGTCAACAATTACCACCCGAGCACCTTGATCTACGAACAAACGCGAAGTAGCTTCGCCGATGCCAGAAGCACCACCAGTTAGAATGGCCGTTTTTCCTTCGAGACGATTACCTGAGGACATGTTCATTTCCTTAGTTGCTATTAATAGTCAGATATCAGTCGATTACATTGTTCTTAAGTGAGTCAGGATTAATCTCTAATCCCAGTCCGGGTCTATCCGCAAACGGTTTCCAAGTTCCATCGTCCCCATACGGCGGCACCTCCGTCCACCAAACACCCTGACTGTGCTCATCTGCACCGAGAACTTCAACGACTTTCAAATTCGGGGTAGCCATAGC
>CAWVYJ010000009.1:0-45685 GCA_963934365.1 uncultured Dehalococcoidales bacterium
GCCTAGCCCTTACAAATAGGCAGTAAATACTTTGGCCGGATCGGGAATTTCCTGATTCGGCCAAAGTTATTTAAGTCACGAATGGTTAGCAGAATGTTGTGTTTGGAAAATCGCAAGTGACGAGTCCGTGAATGTCGAAGGAAAGTTCAGATTAGCCGTCATGGACTAAGCAATTTAGGACTACTCGAATAAATAACTATTCGAGTAGTCCTATTGAACAATCTTCCAACAGGTTGGGAACAGCTTAGAGTGCTGGACGTACTTACATTGCACCTTGCTACAACGTGAAAGCCACCGCCGATGATTATCAAAACACCCATTGCTAAAATCGATATCGAACGTCCTTCAAAGGACTTGATTAAGCGACTTGAAGGGATCGGTAGCGCCACGGCTTCGGGCGAACTTCGTAAGCTAGGGATTAAGGCCTCTGTAATAGATGGGCTGACATCTTTCGTTCCCGGGACAAGCGTTGTAGGTCCGGCGATTACGCTGCAGTACATGCCAAAACGGGAAGATCAGTTTCCAGAGGGTGAGTACCGCGATCCAGAATCGCAAATTCACAGGCACGCGCTGTATCACGTCCAATCTGGCGACATCATTGTTGTCGATGGGCGAGGCGAGATCAGCAGCGGTGTATTCGGCGAAATGATGCTGACTTATCTCAAAGGCAAGGGCGGACTCGGTATTGTGATCGATGGAGCAATTCGTGACTTCGGCGATTCGAAAGAGCTCGGTTTGGGTATGTGGATGAAGGGCGTAACGCCGTATTCACACACCCAGACGGTGCAGTTCCCGTATGCCTACAACGTGCCGATCGATTGTGCAGGAACGCTGGTAATCCCCGGCGACATCATCATTGCTGACGACGATGGTGCTGTGGTAGTTCCGGCACAACTCGCCGAGCAATTGGCGGAGGCTGGAGGCGAACATGCTGAGTGGGAAGTGTTCGTACGTATCAAGCTCGCTGAGGGTGGAGATCTTCGTAAGTACTACCCAATGACAGACGAGGCTCGAGCTGAGTACGAAGAGTGGAAAAAGACGAACGGATAGCGATTCCGCGGTAACGTAATTAGTACCCAATTCGAGCGATTTACGCTTGAACTGGATACGACGCTTCTATTTCTAGCGCTTAGGCCGAAATTTCTACTCGACCAGAAATTCCGTCGAGAACTTTGGTTTTGAAAGTCTTGTGATCAAGCACTGGGTGGATCTGTACCGTGTTCCATCGGTGTATTTCCGCCGCGAAGAACGTGTCAGTGACATCTTGTGTGTCGCTTGCGCTAACCACATACCAAAGCTTGTGGCCGATCGGAAACGCCCAACCGTTTACTAGTTCGATTCCGTGCTTGTAGGCAGTTTGCTGGATCTCACCCAATAGCTCTGCATGGCGCTCACGATCGCTTGATCCAGGAGAGGCGATACAGGTCTCAGGACTATGTGTGAGTTCTACCATGAATTGCATTTTTGTTGCTTTTGTTGCTGATCGAGAGTGTTCTGGCGAAGTCAGCGGCATTTCAGGATTTGTCATTTGGAACATCCTTTGAGAGCATTTGGAGGAGCTCGGTTACCGTTCGGTGCTGCTCAAGAGGGTGGCGAAGAGGAATGTCTGAAGTAACCGCGTAACGATTCTCGCGACCGATCTTTTCGATGTTGATAAATCCGGCATCGTCCAATTCACCCAAAATCCTAAGAATCGCTCGCTCTGTTATGCCGACAAGGTCGGAAATCTCACGGACTTTGATGCCGGGAGTTTTCGAAATTGCCAACAACACATGTGAGTGATTTGTCAGGAACGTCCAGATTGTAGGTACTTCAGCCAAGATTTCTACTTATGTTTTCTAAACAGTGAAGTTCAATACATGAATCATAATACATGTATTGAACTACATGTGTTAACAAATGATTAAGTGATGATTTCTGGATCGTCGATCAGGTCAGCAATTTGCGCTATTGATTTCGACATTCGCTTGAGTGCTCTTTTCTTATAGACGTTGTAGTTGTGTGCATGACTGGAACAGGTGCAGTAGGATGATCCCTCATTCTGTCAGCCGGCTCCTATTTAGCCTTCTGTACTTGGCTTATCCTCGGAGGATTGAACGGTGAATACGCAAGCGATTGTCGGATCGACGATTATCGATGGCACAGGTTCTGAACCGATTGCCAACGGGACGATCCTTATACATGACGGGAAAATTATCGACGTTGGTTCCTACGAAAATGTAGTCGTCCCACCCGATGCCAGCATCATCTATGCGACCGGCAAATTTACAATGCCGGGAATTATTGATGCACACGTTCACGTGACTCCTAATCAAGATGTACCAAACGATGTGCGGATAAATCTACGAATCGGGTTCAGCGCAATAAATACGCTAAGGCAATCGTTGGGAGCCGGTGTCACGACGGTCGTAAGTATTGGGGGTGGCCCGGCAGCGGTTGAATTAACGAATGCCATTAATGAAGGCTATGTCGACAAGTGCGCTAATCAAATTACTGCAGGTGTTGTGAACGCTTCAGGGGGGCATGTTCGTGGTCGTCATGCCGATGGACCGTGGGAAATTCGAAAAGCGGTGCGGGAGCTTGCATCTGCAGGATGCACAATGATCAAAACCGCTGCAACCGGAGGCTTTCAGTGGGAGCACGAACGCGTTCACTGGCCCGACTACACAGAGGAAGAGCTGATAGCTCTTGTCGACGAATGTCGAATGCGAGATATGCCAGTAGCAGCTCATGCGCACGGTCATGAAGGTTTGAAGTACGCAGTTAACGCCAAGGTGCACATGGTTCATCACGGTGCACTGATCGATGATCAAGGTCTTGAGGCGATTACCAAGGCTGACCTCTATTTCGTTCCAACGCTTTTTACAACTAGTATTGGACGCGTTGCGAAAGTTGAATCACCGTGGACCAAAGAGCGCATGGAAGCTGCTTACCCAATTCACAGAGAAGGTGTTGCTAAAGCACACAAGATGGGAACAAAAATTGCATTGGGGACTGACGGTGGACCTGGCGACGCAATGATCGAATTATCCGAATTTGTTGATTGTGGCATGTCACCAATGGATGCGATTGTGGCTGGGACGCGGAACACAGCGGACGCACTGTCGATTCTTGATCGGGTCGGAACGGTAGAGGCGGGCAAAGACGCTGATTTGCTGATTGTCTCTAAGAACCCGCTCGATGATATAGACGTGCTGCAGGTTCAAGACAACATCTCGCTCGTCATGACGCACGGCAAAGTGCAGACAACTTCCGAAGAGATGAAGGCGTATCTCGATCCGAGACTCAGCGGCCCGCCGAGACTCATCGTACGAGTGAACGCAGATGCGTAGCAGCTACCCGCGTTCGGCTTTGTCGTATTCGGCGTAGATGTACGGGTGCTCAGGATCGTAGTGCGTGAGAGTGTCTGGGTTGTCGACTCGACCCGCGCGGCGAACGTCGTTTCCTTCGATGCCGTTCACTTTGTCGCCTAGATCAACGCGGCATGCTTCTATGAGCTCTGTAAGTCGGGCGACCACGTCGGGGTGACTATCGAACACGTTAGTTGTCTCGCCCTTGTCGGATCCAAGATCGTACAGCTCGTTTATCTCTTCATCGACTTTACGAACGTGCAATTTCCACTTGCCGTCTCGCACTCCCTCAAGAGTATTTCCGTCGTAGTAAAAGAACTCTCTACGTGGCGATTCGGTTGGTTCATTTGCGAACATCAAAGATGAAATATCGTTGCTGTCGATTGTTCGGTCTTGCGGTAGTTCGGCGTTGGTCAAGCCAGCGATAGTTCCGAAGAAATCGATGGAAGAAACAAGTTCGTTTCTAACTTCACCTGCCGGAATCTTGCCGGGCCATCGCATGATGCACGGAACTCGCTGTCCACCTTCCCAAGTGGTGCCTTTCTTGCCTCGTAGTTCTCCGTTACTGCCGCCCTGATTGTCCAGGCGTGAGCCATTGTCGCTTGTGAAAATAACGAGAGTGTTATCGTCGATCCCCTGTCGTTTGAGTTCGTCGAAAAGCACTTTAGCGACCCAGTCGACACCGGCAACACATGCGCCATAGTCGCCGTTTTCAGAAGCGTTTACGAGGTTTTCTGGTGCATAGAGCGGAAGGTGAACGTACATGTGTGCGAAATAGAGGAAGAATGGATTTTCTTTGTTTCCTCGAATGAACTTTACTGCTTCTTCGGCGTACCGCTCGGTTAGAGCACGAAGATCGGGTTGTTCCTGAATGACTTCGTCATCACGGATCAGAGGTAGGGGGGGGCGACTTCGTAAGGCTTCAAGGCGATCGTGATCGTCAATTGTCGGGTCTTCAACCTGTCGCCCCATGTCATTGCTGTAAGGGAGACCATAGTAGCTATCGAAACCGTGGTTGGTGGGCAGGAATTCTTCCTGATCGCCAACGTGCCATTTGCCAATGATCTTGGTCGAGTAGCCGACATCTTTCAGCGCACCAGCGATAGTCGTTTCATCTGGATTCAGTCCGATAGCATCGCCCGGGAATAGCACCCGAAAACCATCGAATTCACCGAATCCGATTCGTTGTGGGTAGCAGCCTGTTAGGAGTGCTCCTCGTGATGGCGAGCAAACACCTGAGGCGACGTAAAAATCGGTGAACATCACGCCCTCGGCCGCCATGTTATCGAGTGCGGGAGTCTTGTTGATTGTCGATCCGTACACTCCCAGATCGCCATATCCAAGATCATCGCAGTTGATCAGTATGATATTCGGCTGTGCCATTCATGTTTCCGTTCTAGTTCTTTGTTGTCATTGTTGCCCAGAATTTACCGGTCAGTTTGCACGTATTTTGCCTTTTTCACTAGCGATGCCGAACTCAATTTGAACGTAAAGCGCTGATGTGAAGTCGAATCTGAGATATGGTCTGTCACAATCGGTAATTCGAGAAACGTCTTGCAACTGAACTTCTGGAGCCTAATCAATGCTGTTCTTCCTTCTAGCTAACCTGACGGATGACGGACTTCAGGCATGCGTAGAAAATCCTGATGCATTTGCTGAGGCGTGCGACAGCATTAATGTTCCTGGCGCTCGATTGCTCTCTCGTTACGCAACGTTGGGTCAGTACGACTTCGTGGTGATGGTAGAGGCAGATTCTGCACGGACGATGTCTCGACTTTCGGTCGTATTAGGAGCTAACGCTCACGTTCACGTCGAGTCGATGCAGGCGATCACTGCTCACCTAATGTCGGAACGCGAAGAGCGAATCATCATGACTGAGACACCGAGTGAAAAACCTGAACCATCCGAAGCGGCCAGCTGACGATGATGCGAAGTTGATCAGTGCAGTGGCGCAGTCGTGAACACTACGTGGAATGGTTGGCAGTAGATCATCACTGCGTTTTAGTTAGCTGCCTCGATCAGCTGGCAACGAGTAGTTATGGTTGCCTATGTTGCCCTTTAGCTCGCCAAGATCTAAGTAGTCCTCCAACATATAACGACCTTTCGGGTCGATCATAAGAAGCATGTGCAGGTCGGGGCCATTAGTTACGTTTATATCTTCCAGCCGAAGTACGTTTGTATTGTCCTTAAGGCGGTATATAGTTGCGACTCCACTTCCTTTATTTAGACGATGGCTACGCCTACAGCGATTACGTTATATTTGAGTTGCCCGAACAGTAAGAGACCGGATATTAGGTGATATAAGCACGTTCGCCTAGCCTCCGATTAATGCCATTTAGACCGTTCAATTCGTATACTCAATAGATGTTTATTGGCAATATTGAAGTAAAAGGGCTGGCGAGACTGGCTCCGATGGCTGGAATTTCTAACGCTGCGTATCGCACGGTCGCTCGTGAATGCGGAAGCGCGCTTACGACCAGCGAAGAGATCGATGCAACTGGTTTGACTCGTAAGAACACGAAGACTCGCTACGATATTGCAAAGTACCTACCGGAAGAGAAACCGATCGCTCTTCAGATCCTTGGTGCCAACGCCGAAACGTTAGTTCCGGGTGCGCAATGGTTGCAGGATCAAGGCGCAGACATTATCGATCTCAACATGGGTTGTCCCGTTCAGAAAATTACGAAAACTGGCCGAGGTTCGGCGATGATGAAGGACGTTGAGAAGACCGCTAAAATCCTCAAAGCGATGCGTGCAGTTCTAACGATTCCATTCACTATCAAGATTCGTAGTGGTTGGGACGAAACACATCTGAACGCGGTCGAAGTAGCGAAGATGGCGGAAGACGTTGGTGTCGATGCGATTACCGTTCACCCTCGAACTCGTTCACAGCAGTTCACTGGTCTGTCGAAGTGGGACATGATATCGCAGGTTGTAGATGCCGTGAACGTTCCAGTGACCGGTAACGGCGACGTGAAATCGATGTCGGACGCCAGACGCATGGCAGCTGAAACCGGTGTTGAGTCAGTGATGATTGGTCGTGGTGCGATGGGTAAGCCATGGGTGTTCGACGAGTCGTTTGAGGATTTATCGCCAGATGGCAAATATGAATACCAGACGCGTGTCATCAATCGTCACATGCCTCTGATTATGGATCACTTCCCTGAGAAGGTTGGGCTGATTCAGATGCAGCGACACTTGTCGTGGTATGCCGGTGGTCGAGATAGGGTACGAACATTCAGGGTCGAACTTTTTGGTGCCGAGAGCTACCAAGAGACCCGAGACGTTTTCGACAGATACTGGGCGTCGGTTGACCCATCAGTTTCCGAACAGCCAAACGTGGCGATTGTTTAGCTAGCGGATCTTTTTAGATAGCGATACTTTCGAGTCGCTAGAAATTCCAAACGACTTGGTTAATTAGAAGTAGAAGGATGATTAGTGTCGTTTCGGCTAGTGTGTTCGCATCGATTGGTAGTTAGAGAAAGAAAGCACGCTATATGAGCGATGATCGGCATTATTTCACGACCATAGATGGTCAGTTTGGCAAACTTACTTTGGTGGCAACTGATCTAGGACTCCGGGCGTTAATATGGCCAGACGATTCGTCATCTCGGGTTCCTCTGCCTTCTGAATTAGTTGCCGAAGAAGATCATCCGATCCTTGTAATCGGATGCCTTCAGGTCGAAGAGTATTTGGCTGGTGATCGAACCGAGTTCGATATCAAATTCGATTTGCGCGGGACGGAGTTTCAGAAAGAAGTATGGCTGGGGCTCGCGTCGATTCCACTTGGAAAAACTTCGACCTACGGCGAGCAAGCGATGCGAATCGGTCGACCTAAAGCCGTTCGAGCGGTGGGAGGAGCTATTGGTAGGAATCCGATATCGATTATCCTGCCATGCCATCGAGTCATTGGCGCTTCAGGCGACTTAACGGGATTCGCTGGCGGAATCGAGACGAAGCGAAGTATGTTGGCGTTTGAGCGAGCGGCGTCTCGGTCGCTGTTGAACTGTCGTTGAGTGCCTATAGCGACTCTTCACCGTGGTTCAGGATGGTGTGGTGAGTGACAGGCTAGATCGTGCTCGAAGTTCAGGATTTGATCCTCATCCCAGCCCTCTCCCACTCGAAGAGGGGTATTTAAACAGCCGGTAGCGGCATGTCGTCGCCAGTTTCGTCTTGCCAGATTCTTATTCGAGCTGCCATTTTGCGAATTCGATCTATGTGCTCTGGCTTGTTGAACAGGTTGTTGAGCTCGGCACGATCGGTATTAAGATCGTATAGCTCGCATTGATCGCCGGGTGACAGATTAAGCTTCCAGCGATCTCCTGTTACGACTCCTCGCCAAGGAATTGAAACCATGCGGTTGATATCCGGAGATCCTAGATTACGATCTCCCATACCGTTCCACTGGATAAATACGTCGTTGTCTGAAAGATCTTCATCACCACGAAGTACTGGGCACAGCGATTTTCCTTCGATGTGATCGGGAATTTCGCTGCCTGACAAATCTAAAAGTGTAGGTACCAAGTCGACCTGTCCAACTGAACCGGCAATACGTGTTTGCTTGTGGTTATTCAACCAAGGGACGTACAACAGGAACGGTACGTTCGACGCCTCTTCGTACAGAGACCGTTTTTCGAGCATACCGTGATCGCCGGCCATCTCGCCGTGTTCACTCGTGAATACGATGATCGTATTGTCGGCTTGACCACTTTCTTCGAGTGATTCGAATATTTTGCCTAACTGAGTATCGACCAGCGTTACGTTGGCGAAGTATTGAGCACGAAGCTTGCGGAAACCCTCTTCCGTGGTCGTATCGTGAACGTCGCCTCCGGCTTCGCCTAAAGGGTTGTTTCCACCACCCATGTAATAGTCAGATCTCAATCGATTTACGAGTGAGCCTGAATCAGGACGAACGCGGAATCCAGGTCCGACATCGATTTTGTTAGGGTCATAAAGGTCGTTCATAGGACCGGTATATGGCGGATGCGGCTCGAAGAAGTTTACGTACAGCATCCACGGCTGATCGGCGTGATTGCCTTCAGGGAACTCGCTGATGAATTTGGACGCCTTATGCCCCAAGAATCCGGCTTGGGTCTGCTCTTCGGTGAGCTCAGCGACCCCTACCCACCCTTCGTAAGACATCGACATAGATGGCGGCTCAACTCCGTGATCTCTAAGCCACTGGTTATATGGTGCCTCTTGATATCGATATTCCTTACGAGTGATGCGCACTCGTTGGAAATCTTCTACAGCTTCCCAAGTATCGAAACCGTGCTGTGCTGTCATGTCGTCGCCTAAGTGCCACTTGCCCATATGGGCGTTGTAGTATTCGTCGTCGATCATGTCTCCAATCGTCTGAATATCTCGTGACAGTGGAATATTGTTGCGCTGCAACCCAGTTGCGTACGGATACAGGCCAGTCATGATCGACGCTCGGGCGGGAGTGCAAACCGGCTGGGTGACATATGCGTTTTCGAACACGAAGCTCTTATCGGCAAGCTTGTCGAGATTCGGTGTTTGGATCCATTCGTTGCCGTAAGCGCGCATCGAATCTCTACGCTGCTGGTCGGTGAGAATGAATAGGATGTTGGGCTTGCGATCTTGCATCGTTAAATTTTTGCCTGAGATTACATTTGCGAATTGGTCAAACTGGGCGCTCTTAGAGCTTCGATTTAGATTGCATTCTAAGTGTTACCTGCTACCGGAAGGGTACGGTAATCCCGCTCATGCGCAATAGTGTGGGAGAGTGATCTCTGATTATGAGTTTGATACTTCATGAACAATTTGAGACCGATCTGTTTGGTATCTTCTCATTTACCATATAGATTGCGGAGGGGATGATCGCGGGCGATACCGCGTTACTCCGAACGGAATCTAGACTCATATTTCCTGATTGTTGGATTGGGTTTGTGACCTAGCGTAGATTTGGCAATAGAATCTTTAAATGAACTTTTTATTCCACTCGACGATGTGTTGATACATTGGAGATATTAGCGTGCCAGATAACCCGGAATCGACTTCATCAGACAAGAGCTCGCCTGAAGCAATTTCAGAAGTGAAGTTCGAAACTGGCACCAAGAAAAAGCGCGAGATTCGACCTTGGGGTTCATACGAAATTCTGACTAGCGGCCCCTGTTTTCAAACTAAACGACTGACGGTGAAGGCCGAAAAGCGACTTTCGCTTCAATGGCATCGTCATCGTGACGAAACGTGGGTTGTGGCACGTGGAACGGCTCGGGTGACTGTGGGTGAAGAACTGCACACGCTGGGTCGTGGTGAATCTATGTTTGTTGCTCGCAATATTCACCACCGAATTGAGAACATCTCTTCGGTAGAGCCGTTAGAGATCATCGAGATCCAGACCGGCGACTACTTGGGAGAAGACGACATCGTTCGAGTAGAAGACGATTTTGGTAGGGCTGAATAGGGCACTGCTTGCATTTCAGCAACAATGCAATCCGATCACCACGGTCGGATGAAATCTACTTATGGGGTAAATCGAATGGGAATGCTTGTACCGGATGATCAATTTCCTGAGATTGAATTAGATATTGTCGGTGGCGGCTCGATTTCACTTCCAAGTGATGCCGCTGGTCACTGGACGTACGTTCTGTTCTACCGGGGTGGTTGGTGACCGTACTGCACTCGGCAGTTAGCTGAGATCGAACAATGGTGGGACCGTCTGCAAGAGTTCGACATCAAAGTCGTTGGAGGAAATACCGACGGCGATGCTGACACCGCTCATACGCATGCCAATTACGGTATTTCTTTCCCAATCGCTCACAATGTTCCGGTTGAAGTCGCCGAGAAGCTAGGCGCGTGGGTTGGCAACTGGCGAGGCGAATCCATATTTCAGCCTTGTGAGTTTGTTATTAGGCCCGACGGGACGGTAGCGGCATCTATGTACGCAACTACCCAGCTCGGACGTATGAAGCCTGAGGAAATCTGTAACTTTGTGAAGGCGCGGATTTAAGCGAGCGACTGATCTGTGGGACCTGGATGTTGTTACCCTTGTCTATTTAATGCACACCCCAACCCTTTCCCACTGGGAGATGGGGCGAACTCGGTGGGCCTACTTCAGCGCCACTGAACCGTCTTCGCGGATTGGTGGTGCTACTAGGGCGGGGTCAAACGGGTGCATTGCTGGAGCGTCTTCGTTGAATATGACTCCGAGTCCGGGCTTCTCGGAAGGCGTGTACCAACCGTTTTCTAGTTTGATGATTTCGTCTGTCATGTCGCGACGTGGCGGTATTTCTTCTTGCACCGATTCCTGAACGTCCCAAGAAAGCGATGCAGTACCGATGGCAATACATGCCGCGGTTGCGATCGGGCCTTGGAAATTATGTGGGCATATCTTTATGTGATGAGCTTCGGCAATTGTTGCTATCTTCTTCACGCCGGTAATTCCGCCAGCGACAGCGATATCAGGTTTGAAGAACGCTGGTTTTGCTAACTGGGCGTACTCACGAAACTCCCAGATACCCATGTTTCGTTCACCGACTGCGAGTGGCAATCGCATTTTTGCGGCTACGTCGCCCATCGCGACAACGGAGTCGGGCACGATGGGATCTTCGATGAAGTACGGCCTTAGTTTAGCGACCTCGTCACAAAACGCGATCGCTTCGTGCGGCTGCATGTTTCGGTGAATTTCGATTCCAATATCGAAGTCCCAACCCACGGTTTCTCGAACGGCTTCAACCATTTCGACCGCCAAGCCGATCATCTTCGTGTAAGTGAGTTCTGCCCAATTCTTTGGCATCGGAGTGAACTTCAACGCTGAAAAGCCCTGATCAAGCGCTTTCTTGGCACCAATTGCACACTCTTCGGGAGTATTGCCGCCGATTCCTTGAGCGATACCACGGATTTTTTGACGAACCTTGCCGCCAAGTAAATCCCAAACGGGTGCTTGAAGACGTTTACCCTTGATGTCCCAGAGCGCCATGTCGATAGCGCTAATCGCACCACCGATGCTGTTGCCACGGAACGCCGAGTTGTACCGCCAGAGATAGCTCCAAATGTGCTCGATGTCACCGGCTTCCATGCCGATGATTGCGTCGGCGAAGCCGTGAATAGTCGCTTCGGCGGCTTTCGGGTACGACCAGTAGCACGATTCGCCGATGCCTTCAGTTCCATCTTCAGTCGTGACTTTAACGACGAGGTACCTGGCTACAAAGAACGTTTCAATTTTCGCAATTTTCATTGTTTTCATTTCAGTTTGTGGAGGTGGGTCAGCAAATGGTTGATTATTGGAGGTTAGGATTCGTGCTCAGGTTACGAGAACTAAATATTCCAGTGGGCGTTGATGCTTGCTTCGTACTCGGCAGTTTCTTCGTTCTCGATTTCTTCGATAGTAACGGGTCGATTCAGTACCGAAGATTCGAGAGCTGCGTTGCAAACTGCGAGGTCCTTTCGTCCGACATATGCGTCTACCTCAGGCTTGGTGCCATCGGCGATGCATTGTCCAAGTTCGTAGTACTCAAGTGCCACTAAGAAGCGGTCGGCATCTTCGAACGGCGTGTCATAAGAGCCAAGTCGATCACTACCAAAAAGCCGGGCAGGTAGTTCGTCCAAATGGAAATCAGGGACTAGTTCGAGAACGTCGTCGCCTGAAACCTCTCCGACACCGTCGATAGTCAGCTTTAGTGGATCGCCTCGGCGCTGCTTGGCTGGCGCCATCGATCCCTTGCTGCCGTAGATCATGGCGTACTCTGTGGTTTCGCCGTGAGCAGCCCAGAACGAGGTCCATTGACCGACCGCACCGTTTTTGAATTTCAGTGTTGAAATGACCATATCTTCGGCTGTAGCTTCGATTTCGTCGGGTACTTCGTTCGCCCAGTGTTCGTAAAAGTTTGCAACGCCGATCTTTTCGCCTTTATATCGCTTCGGCTCCCAGATTTTCGATACGGCGTAGACCTCTTCGATATCGCCGAGGTAGTACATCATCTGATCGACAGCATGAACGCCAGCATCGACGAAAATACCGCCGATGTTTTTGTAGTGACGCCACGGCCAAATGATGATGTCGTTACCGCCGCGAGCCGATCCGAGCAGGAAGCTATAGGGGTCGCCAATAGCACCAGAATCTAGAAGTGCCTTGTTGAGGCGGACCATAGGGTCGCGTCGTTCTTGCTCACCGACGCTCAGAACTTTGCCGCTACGTTTCCAGGCGTCGATCACCCGGTTGCAACCTCGAATTGTGAGCGAAAGTGGCTTCTCGCAAAGAACGTTGTAGCCAAGATCAAACGCCATCTCTGCGACGAGGTGATGTGAGCCAGAATCGGTCGTGATGTCGACCGCTTCGATATCGGGTCGCTTCTTCTTCATTACTTCCATCGAAGTGAAGATATCGGGTCGACTTCCGAGCATTTCCTCAGCTTTGTCGGCGAGGTGAATTGCGTTCTCTTCGCGTGTGTCGCAGACGGCGACCAGTTCGACGTTCGCCATGCCGCTTTCGTAAAGAGCTCCGAGCGCCCGCAAATGACGACCACCCATGCCACCTGCTCCGACGATTGCTATAGGAATACTGACCACGATTTAGCTCCAGAATCTTTTGTTTAGCCCGACCCGAATTAGGCACTTTGGTAGTTTTATACCATCACCCGACGGTATGGGGATGTGACTACCGATCCTGAACACTGCCATCGAAGCCGATTGGGGTGTCGAGGATTTTTGGATTTTCTGGACCAGTGAGTGCGGCTTCGTTTAGTTCAATGCCGAGTCCGGGTCCTTCAGGAACGATGAGGTAGCCATCGACAAGTTTTAGCGGTGTCACCAGCAGGTCGCTCTTAGGCGGCTCCGATTCGCCGGTGTACTCCTGAAGAGCGAAATTCGGTATGCAGGCGTCGAGCTGAACACAGGCTGCTGTGCTAACCGGGGAAAGCGGATTGTGCGGAATTACTTTCACGTGCTTCGCTTCAGCCATCGCTGCTACTTTCTTCGATCCTGAAAGTCCGCCGCACAGACAAAGATCAGGTCGTATATAAGATGCCGCGTTTGCTTCGAGGAGCTGCTCATATTCGAAGATCGTCGTGAAGCGTTCGCCGGTTGCGATTGGAATGTTGCAGTGATCGGCGACGTCGGCCATTCGCGCTGGGCTATCGGGCAGCATTGGGTCTTCGTAGAAGAACGGGTTGAACTGCTCAAGACGTCGACCCAGCCAAATGCTTTCCGCTGGAGCCATCTGACGGTGAATCTCGACACATATGTCGACGTCCCCACCGACCGCTTCTTTCACAGCCCCAACTCGATCAACCGCTTCGTCTGCCCATTCTGTGTACGACTTGTGTAGGTAATAATCGGGGGCGAACGGTGTAAATCTAACCGCCGTGAAACCGTCTTTCGCGGCGGCGACAGCGCTCGCTACGAGGTCGTCTTTAGTGTTTCCGCCGACGTGCATGTAGCAACGCACTTTGTCACGAGTCTTGCCGCCCATGAGGTCATATATTGGCACGCCGAGTCGCTTGCCTTTGATGTCCCAAAGAGCGATATCGATCGCAGAAAGCGCGCCTTGAACTACTGATCCCATGAAGTGCGACGAACGATAGAGCCACTGGTAGTGATGCTCGATGTAGTCCGGGTTTTTACCTTTGAGGTACTCGGCCATCGTATCGACCATCGTCTTGGTCGGTCGTTGCCAGCCATGAACGCCTCCCTCACCAATCCCAACAGTTCCGTCTTCGCAGTAAATACGAATCAGCAGCCAGCGATCCCAAAGTATAGTTTCGACTCGTTCGATCTTGGTTGGTGCTCGCATATTGGCGTGATCCGTTTGCTGAGTATGTGGTTGTCGAGTGCAGAAGCACTCAAGCTGAAATCGTTCGCTAGCCGAGAAGGTAGCTCGTAATTGAGGCGGTTACAAGATCAATTCGGTTTGTGTTGGGCACTTGGTGGAGTTATAACGACGGAACAAGCGGATATCGGCGTTCATTGTTCGATCTAATCGAGCGCCTGACATAACTGAACCTTAGCCACTGGAAAGTGAACTGAAACTTGCTCGATCTAATAATCAAAGGTGCGGCCGTCATCGATGGCTCCGGCTCTGTAGGAACGATTCTCGATGTAGCGCTCAAGGGTGATCGGATTGTTTCGATTGCACCAAACATCGAAGCTGAATCAACTGAAGCATTGGACGCTACTGGCTTGGTGTTGTCGCCCGGATTCATCGACGTTCATTCGCACGATGATTTTCACGTGCTGATCGAACCTGAAGTTCGCCACAACATCTTGCAGGGCATTACAACTGTGATAGTCGGTAACTGCGGATTTGGGGCGGCAGGCTCTGATGCTGGCAAGATTCAGATGAGGGCGATCAATGAGCCCAGTGCCGATCTCCCAGATTGGGCTGGCTACGCTGGATATCTTGAAGAAGTCGATAAAACATCTCCTGCGCTGAACGTCGCCGCACTAATAGGACATCACACAGCGCGCCGAGAGGCGATGGGTGGAGTTGCTGATCGCCCGCCAAGCGACTCGGAGCTGGCGGCGATGTTGGCGAATGTAACTGAAGGCATGGAGGCTGGGGCGGTCGGATTGTCGACGGGTCTGGTCTACGAACCGGGACGATACGCCAGTACTGAAGAAGTCGTCGCATTATCGAAGGTGGTTGGTAAGCACGCCGGCCTTTACGTTTCGCATATGCGGGACGAGGGATCGGGACTTCTTGATTCGGTTCGGGAAACCTTGCACATCGGTGAAGCGAGCGGGACTGCTGTAGAGATTTCTCACCACAAATCGGTCGGTAAAACGAACTGGGGCATGGTTACTCAGTCGCTTGAGATGATCGAGGAAGCAATCGCTCAAGGTCGTGACGTAACCGCCGATCAGTATCCATACACCGCTCGCAGCACAATGTTGTTCGCACTGGTTCAAAACGGAACATTCAACGACAGCGAGGGCGGTGCTATGGGCAAGTCTGAACCTTCGGAAGTGCTGCTGTGCTCGGTTCCTGGGCATGAAGATTTTGAGGGTCGGACGTTACAAAGCTTCGTCGATGAATTCGATCTGCCGGGTGAAGAAGCAGCGAACAAGCTGCTTCGTGACTACTCCGACTCAATTTTAGTAGCGGCGTTCGGCATGGACGAAGGCGATGTGCGAATGGTGATGGCGCACTCGTCGACGATGATCGGGACCGATGGATTGGATCGTGGTTCAAAACCTCATCCAAGGGCGTGGGGAACCTACCCACGGGTCCTCGGCAAGTACGTTCGTGAAGAAGGTGTTATCTCGCTTGAGAACGCCATCTACAAGATGACGCATATGCCAGCTGCCAAGTTCGGAATCGCCAATAGAGGTCTGGTCAAAGAAGGCTATTTCGCTGATCTCGTGTTGTTCGATCCTGACACTGTCATTGACCGTGCGACGTACGAAAATTCCCGGATAGGTCCGTCGGGAATGCCCCACGTAATCGTGAACGGAAAGTTCGCTGTGAAGAATGGTGAGCACGCAGGATCACGATCAGGTCGAGCGTTACGTAGAGGTCAGGTTTAGCCACTCAGGGTGAACTAGGGAGAGTAGACTGCGCCCGCGCTTGTGTTTGATTGACCAAGGAACGTTAGGAATCTATGTCGTCAGAAATCATCGAATCGGTATCGGTAACACCGATCCCATCGAGCTATCAAAAAGAACTCGGAAAAAACGCGTATATCGATAACATCGGCACGCAGCGGCTCGAATGGGTCGTGCGTGCTAGGAGTTCGAGCGGTGCTGAGGGCATTTCCATCGCCAATCGCATGATGCGAGAAGGCAGCGTCGAGAGCATGCTGGCGTACATAAAGGGCGCACTGCTTGGACGCGAAGTCGACCAGCTGTTGGAGATTTCTGATGGTGTCGTAACTGGCGCGGGACAGGGCATGGAACGCTGGTACAGGCATAACGGCTGGATGACCATTCTGGCGTTCGATCTAGTTGGAAAAGAGCGCGGTGTGTCCGCTATCGATCTCCTTGGCGGCAAGAAGCACGATTCAGTTCCTGCCTACGACACAACGCTCTATTTCCAAGATTTCTTAAACCCCGCGCGTGGGGCTTTGCAGGTTGGTGATGAAGCGGCTCAAGCTGTTGCTGATGGTTGGCTGGCGATCAAGATCAAGCTGGGTCGTGGCGGCAGGTGGATGTTGCCCGAAGACGGCATGAGACGCGATATCGAAGTTGTGCTTGGTGCTCGAGAAGCCGTTGGTACTGACGTGAAGATCTACGTAGATGCGAATTTCGGTTACGACGGTCATCTTGATTTGTTGGATAAACTCATCAAGGAAGTTACACCGGCGGATATTTTCTGGTTCGAAGAGATGATTACGCACAACGTCGATGGCTACAAGGCGATGCGTGAATCGCTAGCCAAGTACAACTCGAAGGCGCTGCTTACTTGCGGAGAGGTCGACCGTAATCCGATTTCAGAGGTGTTCCAAGATTTGATCGATGGCGGTTTGATCGATGGCTACCAACCCGACATTGTTGGGCACGGCTATCTAGGCTGGATGGATCTTGAACGTCAGCTCGAAGGAACCGGAGTTCGAACGATTCCGCACAACTTCGGTAACGGATCGTTCGGAAACTACGCCAGCATCGTTTGGGGAGCAGCTTCCGAGTCTTACGTTTCGCTTGAAGACGAACGAGTAATTCCGCACTATCTCACTGCCTTGCCAGAGTTCACAAACGGAGCGTACGCGCTACCAACGAGACCCGGATTGGGAATGGATATCGACGAAGCCGGTTACGCCCCGCATGCCAAGCATGAGAACAGGATGAAGGCGTAACGATGGCAAATTCAAGCCTCGATGGCCACGTCATTAACAAGATTACGATTACGCCGGTTGAGAATTATTTTGGTTCGCCGGGAAAAGGTCGAATCGTTGGTCGTAACGCCAAGATGGAGAACTACGGAATCAACCAGCGAGAGTGGTTGCTTCAGGTTTCGACCGACTCTGGATTAACTGGATTGAGCAACGCTCGACCAGCCATGAACAAAGGTTCGATGGAGGGCTTGGTCAATGATTTTCAAGATCTCATTGGCCAAAAACTTTCGGGATTCTTCAACGTCTCCGGCGGACGAGTGACGAGCATTAACCCTCGGTGGTCGGATTTGATCGATCGCTATGGATTCCTAGATATTGCTCTGTTCGATCTGATCGGACAGGCACTAGGCCAACCTGCCTACAGCCTTCTTGGAGACAAGGTTCGAGACAAGGTCGAGGGCTACGATTCAAGTTTGTATTTCCAAGACTTGGTGAACCCTGCTGAAGGAGCGAACGCAGTTGCAATCGAAGCAGCCGAGGCAGTCGAAAAAGGCTGGCGAGCCGTGAAGCTCAAGTTGGGTCGACCCGGCAAGTGGTTCGAACCGCATGCTGGCACACGTCGCGACATCGAGGTCGTTGAGTCGGTGCGAGCGACGGTTGGCGACGACATCAAAATTCTTGTTGACGCCAATAACGGTTACGACGGTCGAATGGATCTTCTTGAAGACTTCGTACGAGGCATTGGTGATTTGAATGTTTTGTGGATGGAAGAGATGGTCACCGAGAATATCGCTGACTATCGCAAGCTGAACGAATGGCGAGACAAGTACACGCCAAAGACGATGATCGTTGATGGCGAGGGCCATAAAGGTCGCCAAACAATCTACTGGCAACTCATGAAAGAGGGTCTTCTCGACGCGATTCAACCAGACATGCTTCATATGGGATTTTGGCAGTTCCACATACTAACTAGAGACATCGAAGAATCGGGTGTAGACACGCTCATTGCTCCTCACAACTACAACGCTGCCTATCTTGGGTTACGGGCTGATATCCAGTTCGGGGCAGCGACTTCAAGGTTCGTAATCGCAGAGGATTCGACCTTGGATTTCGAGTTATATAAGGGTGCTGAGTACGTGTTCGAAGATGGAAAATACGCGGTCCCTGATTCACCAGGTTTGGCCGTGCTTATCGATCAGGATCTTTACGATCGCGTTTATAAGCAGCACGAAACCGTAATCAGTTAGCATACGAATTAATTTAGGAAATCAACGTAACTATGAAGGTTCTAATAACGGGAATTACGGGGCGAGTCGGTGCAAACATTGCCCAAAACTTTCTCGACCGCGGGCACGATGTTCGAGGATTCGTATGGCCGGGCGATCGACAGGCCGAAAAGATGAAAGCTGTCGGTGCGGAGATCGCTGAAGGCGATCTGGCGAGCTCGGCTGATGTGAACGCTGCTGTCGATGGTCAGGAAGTAATTCTTCACCTTGGTGCAGCGTTTCAAGCAGGTGGTCCGTTTACTCCCGAGCAGTATTTCGACACGAACGTGAAGGGTACATTCAACGTTCTGGAAGCCTCGAAAAATCTTGGCGACCAGCTGAAGCACGTGCTTATCACAAGCACGGACGCGACGATGTTCAAGTATCCGGAAGGCGGAATCGCAAAGCCGATTGCCGAGGACTCGTTGCCGCTATCGACGACCGATTGGTACGGTTATTCAAAGGTGCTTTGCGAAAGTCTGCTGAATCGATATCGAGCGCAGGATGATCTTAGGGGAACGATAATTCGTTTTGCGAATGTTTGGGGAGCTGGTGAAATATTGAACTTTGGCCAGTTCCATCTGAGTCATTTCTTGAAGCAGTTCGAAGGCCGAACCGACGATGCAGGAAAGGCGACCTACGAAGTTCTTCAATCTGAAAGTTCCAAGAGCGACGGTGGTCCGAGACTGATCGTTGCACGTGATGTGAACGGTCGACCGTGGAAGAAGCACCAAGTTGAAGTTCGTGATCTTGTTCATGCCTACGATCAGGCGGTTGGCAATCCGGCGACGTTCGGCAACGTGTATCAGCTTGGATCTAAAGAACCGTTCACGTGGGACGTTCTCATTCCTTACATCTCAGAGAAGACGGGAATTCCATATTCAACGGTTGATTTGGCGACGAATCCGACGTTCTACGAATATGATCTGTCGGCTGCGAAAAACGACTTTGGGTACGCTCCAACGCTGACTTTGACCGACATGGTCGACGAGGCGATTCGGTACAGCACTGAAGGTGGCGGAGGAATTATTCCGACGAGCGTCTAGGATCAGTTGTAGCGGTACGAATTCTTTGATTGCTAAACCCCATATCATCATCAACGGTCTCTCCACTTTGCTGTCGCTGGGATTGAGAGGTTTTCTGTGGTCTGCTATGGACGAACGCGGTTCATAGCTACGTAGATGCCTATTCCCAGACCTATGTAAGCTATGATGTTGAGGAACACGCCGTTCCAAACGCCGAGCATCGTCCCGACGGTAAAGCCGACGATCCAGATCAATAGCATGGTCAACGCGGCGACAATTCGTAGTCTTGCGTCGAGTTTGTGCTTGCCTACTCGTCTGACGTAGTCGCCTACAGGAGCGCCAGCCAGCGCGATGACGAATGACGCAGCAACGTTGCCGATCATGAATCCGAGTGGGAGCACCCAAAGTACCCAAACAACGACTGCATAGGCGATTCCGAATCCGATCGCTGCAACTAGTGATAGAACGACTGCAGAAGCGAACTCGATAGGGGTCGATCGAAAGATCGGTGCTTGCCCGATGTTGGCGCAATCGGGACACCGAGCGCCTACAGGCGATTGGACCATGCACTGAGGGCAGATTAAGTCGTCACACCTTCCACAACCCAAATTGGAAGTGGTTTCGGGGTGGCGTAGGCAGGTGCTATCGAAGGTGTCGTTTGTCATAGGCGGTACAGGATACCCAGAAAATGTGGTGACTTATGGTGAAACATCAGTCGGTATTTCGTTGAATTACTATTGTCCGACCCACTCGGAGCGGCTCTTGATATCTCGGTCGAAGACTAAGCGATTCAAAAGAAGCTTTCCCGAAATAGATCCGTCGACTCCTCTTAAAGAGTTAGATGTCATCCGCTTCAAAAGAGTCACAACTATAAGTGCTATAGAAAACCAGAGAATTTCGATAGGAAGGTCTAAGAGCAGAACCCACACAGGAACTACCAAAGTCGCGATTAGCCACCAAGCTGCGGAATCCTTCCAAGGACTCACTAAAACCGCCAGCGCCGGTATCGCTGGATAGGCGAACGCCAAGGGGAAACTGAGTACGAATATGGCCCCTTCAGTTGTCGCTATGCCACGTCCTCCACGGAATCTGAGGAAGATAGACCAATCATGCCCGATCACACTCGCTATTCCAACGGCCACCTGAGTGATTAAACCGAGCCCAAGAACGGCATCTGAGACGATAAAAACAGGGAGTGATCCTTTGATTAATACATCAACTATGACTACAAACCCGGCCCAGCGTGAACCAAGCTGAGAGTAGGCGTTCGATGCTCCGATATTTTTCGATCCGACTTCAGTGAGATCGGCATCACCGATGTATTTTCCGACTATATACGCCGTCGGAAGGGATCCAATTAGGTAGGCAATACATACGGCCGCTACTGCATCAATGCTGGGCATTGCGGCTATGCCAATCCCGCTGGAATGTTGCCAATGTTCGTACCGTGCTTTTGTTTTGCTCGGTCAACTAATTTTTCGACCGTGTTTGGCGGAGGTCCGTTGGTTCCTGGCATTGTTTCGTTCTTGGCTCCAAGAGCGTGGTAGTCAGTGCCACCGGTTGGCACTAGATCGTAACGGGTCGCAATATCAATGTAAGAATCACGCCGGTCGCTGTTGTACTTCTCGGCGTAGACCTCAATTCCGACTAACCCTGCTTCAACAAGTTCAACAACGAGTGGATTGAGGTTACGTACGGTACGGGGGTGGGCAATAGAGCCGATTCCGCCTACAGAGTGGATAAGTGTGAGAGCATCGACCGGATGAAGCTTTGGTCGCGGGACTCGTGCGACTCCTTTTTCTCCAAGAAATCGATCGAATGCTTCAGCGACCGTATCGACGTGTCCTGCCTCGACCATTGCTCGTGCGATATGGGGTCGCCCAACCGATCCACCCGCCATTTCGGCAACTCGTTCCCATGAAACGGGACGTTTTATATCTTCAAGTTTGTCGACCATAGCGCGGGCTGCATCGACTCTTTCGGAGCGGAATTGTTCTAGCGTTTTCTGTAACTCAGGATGTGCAATGTCTATGAAATAGCCGAGCAGGTGAAGCTCGGAATCCTCATTCTCTGTTCCAAGCTCGATTCCCGGAATTACGGTTAGGTTCGAGCAAAGGTTCGCCGCTTCGACCGCGTCGGCGACTCCTTCTGTGGAGTCATGATCGGTTATGGCGACGGTCCTAAGGGTTGTTGATGAAATATGGTGTATGAGCTGTGTCGGATTGAGCGTGCCATCGGATGCGGTCGTGTGGAGATGAAGGTCTACTTCGACGGGCCACTCAGGATGAACGACTGGCGTCTTCGAGTCGTAGCGGCTTCCTTGCAGGTTTTGGCCGGCTGAATCGCTCAAACTTCGACTTGCCTGTCGACTCGTTGTACGGATGTCGCAAGTCCGGTCGAATCATCGATATCTATAAGTACTGAATTGAAATTGATCAGACCGCTTCGCACCGGCTGCATACGTTGACGACGTCCTGATAGGAAGCGTGTTAGTGAGCCTTCGACTTCGACACCGAGTATAGAATCGACGGCTCCGACCATGCCTAAGTCGGTTGCGAATCCTGTGCCATCAGGTAGTACTTTACAGTCGGCCGTTGGAACGTGGGTGTGGGTTCCGACAACCGCAGCGACGCGTCCATCGAGGTGCCAAGCTAGGGCTGCTTTTTCAGATGTTGCTTCGGCGTGGAAGTCGACCACGATGGGCTTGCCTTGTCCGAATCCACCCGCTAGTAGCTCGTCGATGACTGCGAACGGTGAGTCAAATTCACCGACCCAGACTCGTCCGATCACACTGATCACGGCTACAGGGCCTGAATCATCACTTGCACCGCGCCCTGGGTTGTCGATGGGGTAGTTGAGAGGGCGCAGAACGGGTAAGAACGGATCATCGAGGTGGTCGATGAATTCTCGTTTATCCCAAACATGGTTGCCGGTGGTAATTACGTCGGCACCGGCTTCAAGCATTTCGGTGACAGTTTCGACGGTTAGTCCAATCCCGGCGGCGAGGTTTTCTCCTTGAAGGGTGACAAAGTCTATATTTAGTTCGAATCTAAGATCTTTAAGCAGGCTCGTAACGGCTTTTCGCCCACCACTTCCTACTACATCACCGATCATCAATACACGCATACGAATCTTTCTAATGTTTCATTCGACCGTTCGCGCTCATAACGGTGTCGATCACTGAACGCACGACCAACGCTGCTACTGGGCGACTTCGATTGATCGTGATTCCCTGATTACCACTACCTTGATTTGACCGGGGTAGGCGAGGGTTTCTTCGATTTTTGCCACGATGTCTCTTGCCAGAGTCGCAGCCGAAATGTCATCGACGTTTTCAGGATCGACAAGCACTCGAACTTCCCGCCCTGCTTGAATAGCGAAAACACGTTCTACACCCTCGAATCCCTTGGCGACTTCTTCAAGTGCTTCGAGTCTCTTGATGTAGTTTTCTACCGTGTCGTGTCGTGCACCGGGGCGAGCTGCGCTAATTGCATCGGCAGCGGCAACGAGGAACGATTCTACCGTTGTCATTTCACGATCATGATGCTCTCTAATAGCCGTGACCACTCGATCTTTCTGACCATAGCGTTTCGCAATATCGGCACCGATTTCTGCGTGAGGTCCATCAACTTCATGCGTGAGTGCCTTACCGATGTCGTGCAAGAATCCTGCTGTCTTAGCGATCTGGGGGTCGGCTCCGATCTGAGAAGCCAGAATTCCCGCGGCAAGCCCGACTTCAACCGAGTGCTGAAGTACATTTTCGCCGTAGCTGTATCGGTATTTAAGGCGTCCGATAAGTTTAACCAATTCTGGATGCAGACCTTTTACATCGACATCGAATGTGGCTGATTGTCCGGCTTTACGAACAGTTTCGTCGACTTCTGTACGTGCTTTTTCGACTGACTCTTCTATACGTGCAGGATGAATCCTGCCGTCTTTAATCAATTTGCCGAGCGCTATGCTCGCGACTTCGCGTCGGATCGGATCGAAGCAGGAAATCGTGATTGTCTCAGGGACATCGTCGATGATTAGATCGACTCCGGTAGCTGCCTCGATAGCTCTGATATTCCTACCTTCTCGTCCGATCAGTCGCCCTTTCATTTCGTCGTTAGGTAACGGAATGCTGGTCACTGTCGCTTCTGAAACAACTTCAGCCGCGAGTCGCTGCATGCTCGCTGCGAGAATAACGCGAGCTTTATCGTCTGCTTCGTCCTGAGCCTCTAGTTCTGCGTTCCTGTATCGGCGTGCCAGTTCGAACTGGATATCTTCTTCAGCTTGATCGAGCAGTTGTTGCCTTGCATCGGCTAATGAAAGTCCTGAAACGGTTTCGAGTCTTTCACCGGCTTTAAGTCTCAAATCTTCGGCCGCCGAGATTTGCACGGCGATCTGATTTTTTTGAGTCTTTAATCCCAATTCGATTCCTTTTATCGAATCGGTCCTGCTTTGCAGAGTTTCTTCTCGTGCTTCGAGACGACTCTGTTGGTGCTGTATTTCTAACTTCTGCTCGTTGAGCTTTGCTTCTGTATCACTTCGTACTTGAAGCGCTTGCTCTTTAGCTTCTAGAAGAATCTCCTTACTTCGAGCGTTGGATCTGCGCATTTGCTGCGCCGATGCTTCTTCAACTGCTCGTTGTGATTTTGCCGAAAGTAGGTTGTGAAGTTGGAAGCCTAGTCCGCTTCCGATCACAACCGCTGCTAGGGCTGCTAGGACGGCTATGAGGATGGTGTCCATCCGTGCCTCCTGTGCCTTTAATTATTAAGTTTTTAGTGCGCATGCCCAGACGAATCGCCTATCTGCGCGAGTGAATAGTAAGTTCGGATGAGTTTTCGTGCAAGGAGTTGAACTAGTAATTCGGGTCATCATGGATATTTTAGAGCATAAAAAACGCCGCAACCAATGGCTGCGGCGTTTTTTATAATTTCGGTTCGAAGTATTCGAAAGTCGATAAAGAGTGGTCTACTCTTCTTCGCCGTCTCCTGCTTCTTCTGAGTCCCCGTCAGCAGCGTCTTCACTGTCTTCGCCTTCTTCGCCTTCAGCAGCAGCGTCAGCAGCGGCATCATCGTCAGCCGATACTCTTGGTGGCTGAATCCATGCGATTCGATCGTCTGCTGGGCCGGCTAGCGTTACACCGGCGGGCAACTTGATTTCTCCAGCCATAATTGCTGAATCGATTTCCACTAGGCCTGAGCAGTCGACGACAATGTCGTTTGGAACATCGAATGGCTTTGCTCGAACTAGAATTTCGAACGCACCCTGTGTGACAACGCCTGCGCCACCGGATGTACCAGGAGCATCTTCCTGACCGGTCAACGAAACTGGTACTGGAGTTTCAACTTCCTGCTGGATGTCGACTCGTTGGAAGTCAACGTGCTGAATATCGCCAGAAACTGCGTGCCGTGCAATCTCTCGAACGATGGTTACAGTCTCTGTGCCACCAGAAACCTTGAGAGTTACTGGTGTAGTTCGGCCTGCGGCTCTCAGAACAGTGAGAAGCTCTCGTCCATTTGCCTGGAGCGACTCTGAATCTTCGTTAAGACCGTACATGTGAACGGGAGTAATTCCCTGGCGTCGTAGCGCTCGGTTCTTTTTACCGAGGGCTGTGCGGACGTCTACGCTAAGTGTGATCGCGTCTGTTGCCATTGCGAGCATCTCCCATTTCTAGTCGGGGACCGAAAACCGGTCTTTCCTGTTATTAGCAGTTCAATAAATAGTTGCATCGAGGCACGAAATCTCGTCTGCACAGATATTAATCCTAACACCAAGTATTGGATTCGTATTGACTTCATGATTGTGAATGTTTCTAACATTAGCTCAACACAAAAAATCGACCGTTTAGGTCAGCATTGGCTTCTCAGTGATATGATTCAGAGGCACGAGAGTTCGATCTCGCTTTGAACTAATGTTGGACGTGCCCGATCACGGCGTAGTGGTATCTTGCCTCTTATGCTGTCGCGATTGTTGGAGACCTGCTCATGCTTGTACCGATGAAGGTTGATTATGGGGTTCGTACCCTTGTTTACCTCGCGCAACAAGATGGTACGGAATTCACTTCTACGTCCGATATCGCTCGTGCTCAGCACATTCCTGAACCTTACTTGCTGAGAATTTGCTCAGAGTTACAAAAATCTGGGTTAATCGAATCTCGCAGAGGTCCTCAGGGTGGTCATAAGCTTGCAAAGCCCTCTGAAGATATTTCGGTCAGTGACGTTGTGAAATCGGTTGATTATTCTTTAGCTCCTGTCGACTGTGTCGAAGAACCTGATGGCTGTAGGCTCTCTGGGGCTTGTTCGCAGCGCGAGCTCTGGAGTGATGTCGAGATTATGCTGCTAGAGCACTTGAGCAAAGTACGAATCAGTGAGTTAAAGAACCAGCAGATGATAATGTCGGCAGTTGAGGCTCCAGTAAAAACGACTTTCTAGTTTCTAAGAACTAGATAAACCGTATTGAATCTAACTTCTCACTTAGCTGCTTGAACCCGCTCTTTAGCGCGCCAAACTTTAAATGTGAGGCGATTTGCGCCGCTCAGCGGAGTAGAATTCATAGGTATTGCCACGATCGATCTCGGTTTAAGTAAACGAAAAGCGTTTATTTTGGTATTGATCGGAAATAGTAAGAGGAAAATTTAGGGACATGGCAGAGACCAATGGCTTCACCCCACTCACGCCCGGTCAGGTTCAGCGATACAGTCGCCACCTGATCATGGACGGCGTTGGCAGCGTAGGCCAGCGAAAATTGATCGATTCGAAGGTGCTTATCGTAGGTGCCGGTGGGCTTGGCTCACCTGTTGCGCTTTACCTAGCACTGGCTGGAGTCGGAACACTCGGTATCGTCGATTTCGACACCGTGGACGTTTCAAACTTGCAGCGCCAAATTTTGCACACTGATGCAGACGTTGGGCGCCCGAAGGTTATTTCAGCTAAAGAGACGATCAACGCACACAACCCGGAAACAAACGTCATCCTCCACGAGGAACCGATTAATTCCGACAACGCGATGGACATCATTCCCAACTACGACATCATCGTAAATGGGGCCGATAACTTCGCAACTCGATATCTTGTAAACGATGCATCATTCTTGGCTGGCAAGCCGCTTGTCGATGGAGCCATTCTGGTGTTCGATGGACAGGCGACGACTTATCAGCCGGGTAGTGGTTGCTACCGCTGTATGTTCCCCGATCCTCCACCTCCTGGTGAAGTTCCTAACTGTTCAGAAGCGGGCGTAATTGGCGCACTTCCAGGACTCGTTGGTTCAATTCAGGCATTGGAAGTAATCAAGCTAGTTATGGGGGTTGGTGAAACACTTACGAGCAGGATGCTTCTGATCGACGCTTTGACGATGGACTTCCGTGAGATCAAAATTCGCCAGAACCCAGATTGCAAACTTTGCGGATCTGACCCGGAAGTCACAGAATTAATCGATTACGAAATCTTCTGCGGAATCCTTCCTCCTGTATCCGTTGAAGAGCAGATGGTGTTGGCCGACTAATTAGTTGGTGCTTCGACTGGGGGCGTAAAATCACAAATGCAACTTGAGTTGTGCGTCTCGAATTCTTTCGGGAAGCACAATTCTCAGGTCGAAACTATTAGAGATTAGTCACTAACTCACTCATTTACGAAAGATATTTTTCCTTGGCCTCAACTTTTGTCGCACCGTTTATACCGGTGAAAACAGACGCACTCTCAGCCATCGGTAACACACCGTTGGTCGACGTTTCGATACTGAGTCCAGATCCCAAGATAAAAATATACGGCAAGCTCGAGTCGGTAAACCCAACCGGTTCGGTCAAAGATCGTGCCGCTCGATCGCTTATCCAGAATGCTGAATCAGAAGGCCTAATCAAGCCCGGCGATACGATTCTCGAACCTACATCGGGTAATACTGGACTCGGTTTAGCGATGATCGGTCGAATCAAGGGCTACAACGTAAAAGTTGTTATGCCTGCGAGTGTTCCACCGGAGCGAGTTCATCTTCTAGAGGCGTTTGGGGCAGAAGTGATTCTGTCGCATAAGGACAAAGGTACGAACGAATCGATTCTTGTCGCCAAGCAGTTGTCAGAAGAGAATCCTTCGTATTATATGCCGTATCAATACGGTAACCTCGCCAACCCGAGAGCTCATTACATGACAACAGGTCCGGAGATCGCTCGTGACTTGCCGGACGTAAACGCGTTCGTTGCTGGGTTAGGAACTGGCGGCACATTAATGGGTGTTGGTAAGGCTCTACGTGAACACAACCCAGATATTCAGATTATTGCGACGGCTCCGCATCCGGACGATAAAGTGCAGGGGTTGCGATCTATCGAACACGGATTTATTCCACCAATACTCGATCTCGATAAGCTCAACAGTCGAATTCTTGTAGACGGCGAAGAGGCGTTCTACTGGACACGACGGCTCCTTACAGACGCTGGTTACTTTGTTGGAGTTTCGTCCGGAGCGACGTTCGCCACGGCTCGTAAAGTCGCTAAAAAATGGTCGAAAGAAGGCCGTGAAGGCAAGATTGTTTGTATGTTCGCCGATGGTGGTTGGAAGTACCTTTCAACCGGAATTTATGGTGAAGATTTCAAGTTCAAGCAATCGGAAATCGAAGGTAAAACTTGGTGGTAGACCTCTGAACTCCCAAGTCCTTCCAAATAAAGGTAATATCACGACCCCTAATCGAAAACGATTGGGGGTCGTTTTGCGTGGTGCTAATGGCACTTTTTCTTTTTGTTGCTGTCCCTATTGGAGGTTGTGAGTTTTGTCGAATAGTTCTTGGAACTCAGAATTGGTATTTAAGACTGCTCGTGAACAGGCGAAGTTGATCGCTGACGGCGAGATCTTGTCGGAAGAGTTAGTAAACGCTCATTTGGACCAAATCGAACGGGTGAATGTAGCGGTAAACGCGATGGTCACGATGGTTGCTGAATCGGCTTTAGAGCAGGCGTGTGAAGCCGATATTGCACGTATGGCTGGTGAAGAAATGGGGCCTCTATACGGCCTTCCTATAGCCATTAAAGATCTTCAAAAAACCAAAGGAATTCTTACTACTCAGGGATCACCGATATACAAAGATTTCGTGCCTGATTCAGATGCCTTGATCGTTGAACGAGTGAAAAAAGCTGGAGCGATCGTAATTGGCAAGTCGAACACTCCCGAGTTCGGCGCGGGATCGCAGACGTTTAATACTTTGTTTGGGTCGACCAAGAATCCCTACGACGTGAGCAAGACCTGTGGCGGTAGCTCAGGTGGTGCTGGAGTTGCTCTTGCTACAGGAATGACTACTATCGCAACCGGTTCGGATCTTGGCGGTTCTCTAAGGAATCCTGCTGCATGGTCGAACGTTGTTGGTATTCGACCTGGTCCGGGTCGAGTTCCTTCAGTTGGGGGCGACTTGGGCTGGCTCAATCTCTCTACTGATGGTCCGATGGGTCGTACCGTCGATGACGTCGCACTGCAACTCAGCGTTATGGCGGGTGACGACCCACGTTCGCCGCTGTCACTGCGGGAATCTGGTGCGGGATACGCTGGTTCGTTAGCACGAGATTTCAAAGACGTTCGCATCGCTTGGAGCAAAGACCTTGGCGGTAGGCCTATAGACGCAGAGAACAGTCGAGTCACAGAGTCGGTGAAGTATGTGTTCGATGATCTGGGCTTGGTCGTCGATGACGACGAGCCTGATTTCTCGACTACTGACGAAATATTCCAAGTACTTCGGGCTTACAGCTTTGCGGTTAAACACGAGACACACCTACGAGATCATCTCGGAAAGCTAAAAGAAACGGTTCGATGGAACGCCGAGCAAGGACTAAAGCAATCGGCGATTGACGTTGCTCACGCAGAGCGACTTCGAACTCGATTATGGGAACAGCTTTTAGGTTTCTTCGACAAGTACGAGTTCCTTGCCATGCCGGTAACGTCAGTCCCGCCGTTCTCAATCGATCTGGAGTACCCGAATGATATCAACGGCGTGGTTCCAGAAACGTATCTCGACTGGATGTGGCCGTGCTACACGGTCTCGGTAACGGGCTTACCGGCAATGTCGGTACCTGCCGGATTTACGAAAGACGGACTCCCAGTTGGGCTGCAACTGGTGGGTCGGCCACGCGATGAGATGGGGTTACTTCAGTTGGCAAGCGCCTTCGAAGGTGAAACGAATTTCTGGAAACAGCGACCTAGTGTGGTTGGGTAACGTCATTTCGAGATTGGAGACATGAACATGGATCTCAAACTATTAGGTAAGCGTGCGGTGGTCACTGGTGGTAGTAGAGGAATTGGCAAGGCGATTGCTCGGACGCTGGCGGAAGAGGGTGTTTCTGTTGTGATCTCGGCGCGCGGTAGAGAAGCCCTCGACGCAACTGCGGAACTACTCACAAATGAAACGGGTTCGACGGTCACAGGAGTAGTCGCCGATACGGGGTCTGACGAGAGTGTATGCAACTTGATAGCTGAAGCAAAGTCCATTCTTGGTGGGATCGATATTCTCGTGAACTGCGCCGCTCGGCCCGGTGGACAGAGCACTGTGCCGACCCTAGCGGAAGTGACCACCGAGGAGTTCAACGATCACATGAATGTGAAAGTAATGGGTTACCTGAGATGTGCGCGTGAAGTAGCTCCGATCATGGTCGACCAAGGCTGGGGACGGATCATCAACATTTCAGGAATGGCATCTCGTAACACCGGAACGGTCGTCGGTTCGATGCGAAATGTCGCTGTTACAGCGATGACCAAGAACCTCGCAGCCGAACTCGGGATGCACGGCATAAACGTCACTGTCATTCATCCGGGTATGACTCGTACAGAGGCGACCGAGGGTGTTGTCGCCAGACGTGCCGCTGCCGAAGGCATTAGTGAAGCGGAAGTTGAACAAAATCTAGCGCAAGGTAATTTGTCGGGCACAATCATCGATTCATCCGATATTGCGTACGTTGCAACGATGCTGGCTTCTCCACTTTCAATAGCAATTAACGGTGATGTGATTGCGGCGGCAGGCGGGGTCGGAACGGCGATCTACTACTAGATTATGCAAGAGCGAGGATATCGCTTAGGTGCGTACATCGACTGTCCGAAGCACTGTGGTGTCGTGTATCGCGTCGACAAGAGTGAATCACCAAGTATGATTGTGTGTCTCTGGCGTCGAGGTAGCGTTCTTCGCGTCCGACGTTGAAATCAGTTACTAGAAACGACCGCACGGAGAACTTCGCCAAATGACCAAGCTTGCTGCCAACCTTTCGATGATGTTCAACGAGGTAAATTTTCTCGACCGCTTCGAAGCGGCAGCAAACGCCGGGTTCAAGGGCGTCGAGTATTTATTTCCGTACGACTTCCCAGCTGAGCAGATCAAAGAAAAGCTAGATAAGTATGACCTGACTCAGGTTCTATTCGACTTTCCGGCAGGCGACTGGGCAGATGGTGATCGTGGATGTGCAGTATTTCCAGACCGTATTGGCGAGTTCCAAGATGGCGTCGGAACTGCTGTTGAATATGCAAACGTTCTGGGCTGCGAGCGACTAACTATTCTTGCGGGTAAAGCGATTTCCGGCGTTAGCGCTATGACAATGCAAGAAACGCTGATCGACAACATGAAGTTCGCTTCAAAAGCCGTCGCAGGCACCGATATTACAGTGCTGCTCGAAGCGATCAACACGATCGATATTCCTGGTTACTCGGTGTTCCGCACGAATCAGAGCCGAGCTGCTGTTGAGGCGACCGGTGCTGACAACGTGAAAATTCAATACGACATCTACCATATGCAGATCATGGAAGGTGATGTGACCCGAGCGATCGAAGCTAATTTGGACGTGATCGGTCATTTCCAGCTTGCCGACAACCCTGGGCGACACGAACCTGGCACTGGTGAGATTAACTACGACTTTCTGTTGCCTCACATCGATTCAATCGGCTACGACGGATGGGTTGGTTGTGAGTATGCTCCGGCTGGCGACACGGTCGCTGGTCTCGGCTGGGCTGCGAAGTACCTCTAGTACGAGCTAACCTAGATCGATGGTCGGCGAGAGCACACCTGTTTCGACTGCAGTAATAGTAGCCATGTCCGGTCTGTATCGAGTTCGGGATGTGAAGGGATTGTAAATGCCGAAGCTTGAAGCAAATTTGCAGTGGATGTTCAATGAGTACGATCTCATTGATCGATACGATGCTGCCGCCCGAGCAGGGTTCAAGGGCGTTGAGCTACAGGCTCCGTACTCTCTTGAAATTGACCAGATTGTCGAACGGCTCGAACGAAATTCGCTAAAGCACGTGATCATCAATTCACCGGTTGCCGATCCTGACAGCGGGATCAACAACATTGCTCTTCAAGCCGGTCGAAAAGATTTATACGCAGAACGAACTGCACTGGCTGCTGAGTACGCAGCCGGGCTTGGCTGCATCGGTGTAAACATCGGCTGTGGTCCAATCGGTGATATCGATCCCGATGAAGCGCATGCGACGTTTATCTACAACATTCGTCATGCCGCTGAAGAGTTTGGCAAGGTCGGTGTAATTGCGTTGGTCGAACCCATAAACACTCGGGACCAGCCGGGATTCTTTGTAAACACCTCGAAGGGTGGGTTAGAAGCGATCGCTGAGGCGAATCACCCGAATTTGGCGTTGCTGTACGACTTCTATCACATGCAAATCATGGAAGGTGAACTTTCGCTTACGGTCAAAGAAAACCTTTTATCGATCAAGCACATTCAAATCGCCGATAATCCGGGGCGACACGAGCCTGGAACCGGCGAGATCAACTACAACCACATTCTGCCGTATTTAGACGAAATCGGTTACGACGGTTGGGTTGGTTGCGAGTACGGCCCGAGCGGTAATACCGAGCAGACGCTTGGCTGGGCTTCGGATTGGCTATAGACGTGGTAGCGAAAATTCCTACCCTTAAGATCGACTCCTAATATGAGCACACAAGACATAACTCAATTCGACAGTGAAGATGCTGACCTCCGAGCAGATATTCGTCGAATGGGCGACATGCTTGGTGAGACTCTTCGAAGCCTTTGGGGTGAAGAGATTTTCGAGATGGTCGAGTACGTTCGTGCTTCGACCCGAACGTTGCGAGAATCGCCGAATCCTCAACTACGAGAGGAACTATTCAATAGGCTCGACGAATCGTCGCTTTGGATGGTCATCCGCACCGTTAGAGCGTTCACCAGTTATTTTCATCTTGCGAACGTTGCCGAGCAGCACCACCGAATCGAATTTAAAGGCGTTGCGGGTGCGCGCAGAGAGTGGCTTGAAGAGGCGTTTGATCGAATTCGTGATGCCGATATTCCGGTAGAAGAGATCTCCGATGTCGTAAATAGTTTAGAAGTTCGACCCGTCTACACCGCACATCCAACCGAAGCTGCGAGACGTTCGATTTTGAACAAGTTACGTCGTGTTGGTGAGCTGCTAAACGAACGATCAAACCCTCGATTATTGGAGTCGGAAACGCGTCGAATCGACCGACGGTTGTCGGAGGTAGTCGAAGAGATACTGCAAACTGACGAACTGCGTCATCAACGGCCTGCACCGACCGATGAAGCTCGCAACATCATGTTCTACATGGAAGACATGTTTAAGTTCGCCATCGCTGAAGTTGAAGAAGCGCTCGACGACCAACTAGAGACGTTCGGTATTTCTCGAACACCAACTACTAGGTCGATGCAGTTCGGAACATGGGTCGGTGGTGACCGCGACGGAAACCCGAACGTTACACACGAGCTAACACGTCAGATTCTCGATTTGCAGCACGAGCGGGCATTGAAGATGTTTGCCCCAGCTATTGCGGCACTCGCCCAAACTCTGAGTCAATCGACACGGATTGTAGAAATTACGGACGAACTCAAAGCATCGCTCGAAAAAGATCGTGCTGAACTACCTTCGGTTTGGGATGAGTTTTGGAATCTCGATGCCGACGAGCCTTATCGCCTCAAATGCGCATTTATTTACGAACGGGTATTGAACGGAATTTCCGCCTCTGAGGGTTCTAAGGCCAGCAAACTAAGTTATTCGAATGTTGAATCTCTGCTAGCTGATCTCGAACTTATGCTCAACTCGCTCGAAGCGAATCAGAGTGGTGCATCGGCTAACGGTGAGGTTCGACGTGTGATGCAACGAATCTCGGCATTTGGAATGACGCTCGCCACGATGGACATTCGTCAGCACGCCGAAGTGACCGGTGCTGCCGTGAACGAACTCATTGATCGGGTTGAATCGATTGAAGGGGGATTTGGAAGTCTGTCGATGGACGAGCGATCGGCAAGGTTGGTCGAGGAACTGAATTCCAAGCGAATTCTTAGTTCCAGAGCCGCCTCTTACTCACCTGCAACTACTGAAGTACTCGATCTGGTCGATACGGTTCGCCAAGTGCAAGAAGACTATGGCAACCAGGTCATCGAGAGTTGGATTGTGGCGATGACACGCGACATAGATGACCTTCTCGCCGTGTTGGTGCTCGCCAAAGAGTCAGGGCTTGTGGTACCTGAAGAAGGTATTTCACGAATCTCAGTTGTTCCGCTTTTTGAAGAGATCGAAGACCTTCGTCGCAGCCATGAAGTTATGGATAGCTTTCTGTCGATTCCCGAGATCAAATCGTTAGTACAGGCTTCAGGTGGAGTCGTTGAGGTCATGCTCGGATACTCCGATTCGAACAAAGATGGCGGAATCACGACGTCGCAGTGGGAGTTGTACAAGGCCCAACGCGAATTGCGAACGATCGGCCAGAAACACGGAGTAGCGATTCGGCTGTTCCACGGTCGTGGTGGCACAGTAGGTCGTGGTGGTGGCCCTACTAAAGACGCAATCATGGCTCAGCCATATGCGACGGTTGATGGACGAATCAAGATCACTGAGCAGGGTGAGGTGATTTCCGATAAATACGGTCTTCCTGAACTCGCCAGAAATCATCTAGAGCTATCGGTTGCCGCAGTGATTGAGGCAAGTTTGCTCCATGATGAACCACGCTATACCAATAAGAAACTCGAAGAGTGGTTCACCGCTATGGACTGGATATCAGAGCGGGCTTATGCGAAATATCGCAGCCTGATCGATACTGAAGGATTTATCGATTACTTTATGGATTCGACGCCGGTTGAAGAACTCGCGGGAATGAACATCGGATCGCGCCCGGCGCGCCGGGCCTCAGCGGACGGAAAGCGAAGTATCGACGATCTTAGAGCTATTCCGTGGGTTTTCGGTTGGATGCAGAGTAGGCAGGTTGTACCGGGCTACTACGGTATCGGAGAAGCACTACGCGAGGCTTGCGAGGCGGGAATGGAAGATGTTCTCACCGAGATGTACAACGAATGGTCGTTCTTCAACACGTTCATATCAAACGTTGAAATGACGCTTGTGAAATCGAGCATGGAAATTGCTGGTCGATACGTTGATACGTTGGTCGATCCAAGCTTGCATCACATTTTCGAAGACATCAAAGAAGAGAGAAACAAAGCTGTTCATGAACTGCTTCGAATAACCGATCAGAAAAATTTGCTGGATAGCCAGCCGGTTCTAAAGCGAACGTTGGCGGTTCGCGAATACTACGTTGACCCGCTCAACTACCTGCAGGTTTCATTGTTAGCCCGCCGCCGATCTTCTAAAGAAGTCGACCCTTCGGTTGAACGCGCATTGCTGCTATCGATCAATGGTGTTGCCGCTGGTCTGAAGAACACAGGATAGTAGTAATGGAATCCTCTTCTCAAACACAAAATAACCCCATTGTTTCGTTCGTAGCTGAAACGATAGCGACTGGTCTGGGATCTGGAAAATGGCCATTCGTAGCACCGGCGACTGTTGGTACGTTTGCAGCTTTAGTTGCGTACTGGCTACTCGATGTATCAGTGTTTGATGGCGAGGGCGATTCTGTTTGGTTCTTCGCGTTGATCGGTGTTGTGACAACGGTCGGAATCTGGGCAACTGACTACATCGATAATGAAGGTGATCACGATCCGAAACGCGGTGTGATCGACGAGTGGGTTGGTGTTTGGGTGACGGTTTTGTTCTTACCCGTCACTTGGCCGTGGATGATCGCTGGATTCTTCATGTTCCGAGCACTGGACATTCTCAAGCCACTGGGCGTCCGTAAAATTGAAGATTGGCCCGGCGGATGGGGCATCATGTTCGACGATATAGCGGCGGGGGTTATCGGAGCCGTAATACTGAATGCTGTGCGTCTGATCTTCTTCGTTTAGGCCTTTGCCAATTTCCTGAGGATTTGTGCGAAGAACGCGTTGACTAGTTGAACGAATCGTTCTGGTTCAGCGTCGTGCATGCCGTGCCCAACATCGTTCCACTTCACATAGCGACCATTGGTTAGCAGATCGTCGGCTCGGGTGGCTTCGACGTCACTGATTGCCGCACCCAAATCGGGACTTGCTTGCATGAGCAGCACCGGCGTTTCAATTTCACTTAGGACAGCGTCAGGATCCCAAAGTTCGGCGATTGTTCCCTCGCCGGCTGGAACCCACACTCCGGGATCTACTTTAGTAACGGCAACTGCCCTTCGCTGAATCGTATATTCAGAGGCATCCGGGCTAAGCTTTCGAAGTTCAACGGCAGTATCTTCAACGCTGAGATTTTTTTTCCGAAGATCTAACATCGACTGAAACTGATCGGTTCCTTCGACGTAAAGAGGCGGGTCTTCAAGAACCGCCGCGGCAACAAGGTCTGGCGTGACTGCACAGACGCCGCTCGACGTTACTGCGCCCAATGAGTGACCAACGAGGAAGGCTGGCTCTCCTACAACGTTTCGGAGGAATTCGACGATCTCTATTGGGTAGTCGATAAATCGGTAGCTATCGGGAGTTCTACCCGAGTCGCCGTGTCCTCGTAGATCGACCGCGAATACATGCCAATCGTTGGCAAATTCGTCGATCACTGGCGACCAGTTCATCCAGCGTCCACCGATACCGTGGATCAACACCAATGGTGGTCCATTGTCAGGACCCTCGGCGTAGTTCACCTCGATAGTGCTGGCGGCGAATTTCTTTTCAGGGTAAGTGGTCATGGCTTTCGGCTGGGCTGAGGTTGATTTCGTGGAGAGATTAGCAGATGTGAGAACGGATGAACGGTCGTTAGGGTCGGGTGGGCAGGCAGATTGTGGAGGATGAACGATTGACCCTGAAAATGAATTCGGAACGACAGATGTTTGTTCTAGGCGGGGCTAAAGGGCTCAGACCGATTTAGGAACCTATTCGGCCCAGAAGCGTTTTGTTGCTCGGATGAAGTCGTGGTTGCGAGCTATGTGTGGTGAGTGCCCTACTTTTGGCCAAGTGAGAAGACGGGAATTTGGAATGAGCCCGATTACCCGTTCGGATTCTTCATCAGAGAGGATTCCGCCTTTATCCACAGCTCCGTTGATCATCAGAGTGGGGCACTGGATCGAAGAGAACATATCGTCGAACGTCTCAGTGTCTTCAGCTCGACTAATAGGACCTTCTTCTAACACAGGATCCATCTGGAACCACATCTGAGCGATGCGTCTGATGCTGTCCTCCGAAGCGCCGTAGTATTGCTCAGCAACCGCTGGAAGCAGATCGTTTGGCGTTGCAGAGTCACGTATCTGTTGAGCTCTGAGGCTACGTTGCTCGGGTGGTCGCTGGCGCGCCTGTCTGCGTACTTCGGAGTTGGCTCCTGAGTATGGCTCGACCAGCACTGCCTTCGAAACAAGTTCGGGATGTTCCGCCGCAACAGCAGCCGTGACCCAGCCACCAAGTGAATGACCGACCAAGTAAACTGGACTATTGCTGAGCTTAGGAATGAGATCGGCAATGTCGTCGGCCCAAGTTTGTCGACTCGAACCCTTTCCATATCGTCCGCTTCGACCCATGGCTCGTAGGTCAACTGCGTAGAGCTTGAACTCTGCTGCCAACTTATCGACAACGCGTCCCCAAGTGTTCCAGTTTGAACCGTAGCCGTGTACTAGAACTAGAACGGGAGCTTCTAGCGACGGCGTGTTCCATTCCGCCAAGTTCAGTGCGATTTTTCCGGTATGAACGTAGCGTTCGGTAAACGACATGGAGAAGGGATAGCCCGGCTTAGCCGAGCACTTCCTTCATCTTGGAACCGATCAATGCTGGTGATTCGACAACGTGAACACCGGCAGCTTCAAGCGCCTTGTTCTTCTCGGAAGCTAATGCAGCCTTGCCGGTGATGATTGCCCCGGCATGTCCCATGCGCTTGCCTGCAGGAGCAGAGCTACCTGCGATTGCAGCAACAACGGGCTTGGTCACGTGTTCCTTGATGTAGTCGGCGGCTAGTTGCTCACGGATTCCACCGATTTCACCGATAAGCACGATTGCTTCAGTTTCCTCGTCGGCTTGGAATAGCTGAAGAACGTCAGTGAATGTTGTGCCGTGAACTGGGTCCCCACCGATACCAACACAGGTCGATTGACCCATACCGTGCTGCACAAGTTGAGCGATTGCTTCGTATGTGAGCGTGCCAGATCGAGATACGACCCCGACGTTTCCTGGCTGAACGATGTTGCCTGGAACGATTCCGACTTTGGCTTTCGATGCTGGGCTTAAAACACCGGGGCAGTTCGATCCTATGAGTCGAGTGGGCTTGTCCTTGATGTACGCCATGACCTTGACCATGTCGAGTACTGGAACACCCTCGGTGATGCAGACAACGAGTTCTACACCAGCGTCGACCTGTTCGATGATTGCATCCATTGCGAACGGCGCCGGAACGAAAATCACTCCGGTGTTTGCACCGGTTTCTTCAACTGCTTTTGCAACTGTTGAGAAGTAAGGAACTTCGTCTTCAAATTTTTGACCGTCTCGGCCTGGGTGAACTGCGGCGACCATTTTCGTACCGTATTCACGTGTTCGGTTAGCCTGAAAGCTACCGTCACGACCAAGACCCTGAACGAGGAGTCGCGTGTTCTCTCCAACAAGAATAGCCATTAGTTGGATTCTCCAAGTTCTAGTAATTTTGCTTTCAATACTTCAGCAGCCCCTGCGAGATCGGGAGCTCCAGTGATGTTAAGTCCTGAATCGGCGAGGATTTTTATTCCCTCTTCAGCGTTCGTGCCTCGCATCGCCACTACCATTGGTACTGATGTGTTGGTTTCCTTGGCTGCTGCAACAATTCCCTGAGCGACAATGTCGGAACGTGCGATTCCTGCAAATAGGTTCACGAGGATCATTTCGACATCGTCGTCGTCGATAATGATCTTGAACGCCTCTTCGATCCGGGCCTGATCGGCAGATCCACCGATGTCGAGGAAGTTGGCAGGATCGGCACCGGCTGCTTTAGTGATATCCATTGTCGCCATCGCCAGACCTGCACCGTTGACCATGCAACCGACACGTCCGCCATCAAGCTTTACGTAAGCGAGTTCGGATTTGTCTGCACGCTGTTCGAGCGGGTCTTGTTGGTTAGGATCACGTAAAGCCGCAATATCGGGATGACGGAACAACGCGTCGTCTTCGATGTTGATCTTGGCGTCAAGTGCGAATACTTGATCGTCTTCGGTGATTACAAGCGGGTTGATCTCAACAAGCGAGCAGTCATTTTCAACGAACACGTTGTAGAGGTCAGTGATGAGCTTGGTTGTAGCTCGAACCGACTTCGTAGGAACGCCGAGAGCCAGTGCGATGTCACGAGCATGGTATGTGGTGAGTCCGATTAGCGGGTCGCCCGCAATTCGGAAGATTTTCTCTGGTGTTGATTCCGCAACCTCCTCGATATCCATTCCGCCTTCGGTACTTGCCATTACGAGTGGAGCGCCGATATCACCGTCGATCACGATCGAGATATATAGCTCGTCTTTGATGTCGAGAGTTTCAGCGATCATAACTTTTTCGACTGGCACACCCGAAGCGCTAGTCTGGTTCGTGACTAGCCGAGTGCCGAGTAACGATGCGGCTACTTCTTCGGCTTCCTCTGGTGTGTTGACAAGCCTGACACCGCCTACTTTGCCTCGACCTCCCGCATGGACTTGGGCTTTTACTACTACACGTCCACCGATTCTCGAAGCGATTTCTTTCGCCTCGGCGGCCGTCGATGCCACCTCTGCCTTCGGAGTTGGGATTCCGAACTTATCGAGGATTGCTTTCGCTTGATACTCGTGGATATTCACGAATGATTACTCGGTTCTGATTGCTAGCGACCCCGCATGTGTTGCTTGAAATGGCTTGTGCGGGCGATTCTTTTTTTCTAGACCGCAAATCATCGTACCGAGGGTGATGGTCAGTGTCTATGAAATACCTAGACGACGAGGGTTCGTATATCTAACTGAAACAATTCGATTCAACATTGGATGCTAACCTCCGTCGGCAACGAGAGTTATTTGGTTCGTACCTGGCCCCAAGTGTTTTCAGATCGACCGATACGGGCAGTCAGAATTCTAAGATCACTCTTGAATGTTATGCGAATCTGCTTAGGAACCGTTGAAGTCAGCATCAAGCCACGTGGTTTGATGAATAAAGACGGATATTTTCTGCGTCCGCTATGCTAAAAGTAGTGAACGAATGTTGTAGATTCTCGATAATAGCTACAGCTTGAATTTGTGATCAAATCACACAAGTGATTCCTGTAACTAAGGCAAAAAAATGGCGGAGGGGACAGGATTCGAACCTGCGATGACGTTACCGCCATACTTGTTTTCAAGACAAGCGCATTCAACCGCTCTGCCACCCCTCCGCAGGGGTTTTAAGGTTTCGGAGTGAAACCGTGTCGACAATAAGTAATTCTAATAGCAACTACCGGCAATCTGAAACGGTGAAACGATACAAATTCCTCAGTGATCTGAACTGGAAAGCGATTTTAGGGCGGTAAATACTGTAACTACAATGCTGAATACTGCTGGGGCGTCGGCAAAAATACTCACTCATGGGATTGAATATGAAACGGCTTTTTGAAATGTCTAGAATGGTGACATTGCTTGTTGGTATCGTTGTGTCACTTGGTGGCATTGTCGTTTTGATTCCCACCGATAGTTCTTGGTAGTTATACGCAGCCGCATACGTTTCAGAACTACTCGGATAGCGATGCTTGGCTAGGTGGTGATGTGGGAAAGACTGCGTGCTAGAAAAACCTAAGATCTCCGTGACGTCGGGTTTCATTAGGTGGAGTCACTTGCCTGCCATTACGTTTGGCAGTTTGAGCAGAAATAGGCAGTTCGACCATTAAATTTCATCGTGACTAGCGCTATTTCACAGCGAGGGCAGAACGACCCCGGCTTGCGATGCAACTGCATCCGATCGTCGTAGGCATCGACGATGTAAGGTCGACCTCGATCGTCAGGGTGACACAGGATGTATTCGAGAGCGTGTTCGAGCGATATTCGAATCGCCCCAAATAATTTTTCTAGTTCTGGTTTAGATATTTCGCTTACTCGTCTAGCCGGTGAAATTTCGATTCTGTGGAGCGATTCGTCAGCGTAGATGTTGCCAATTCCGGCGATCACAGTTTGATTGAGAAGTAGAGGCTTTATTTGAGCCCTTCGACCTGCCATTAGTGAGACGAACTGACTGGTAGTGAATTCGGGATCGAGAGCGTCTGGTCCGAGTCCGGCAAAGACGTGGTCGAGAGAGGATAAATGTTGAATTCTTGCCCAGCGACGTGGATCGACTAGTGCGATTCGCAGTTTGTCATTATCGTCAGCGAGATCGAATTGTGCTCTGGTGAATCTGGGTGAGGATTCATCAGGATCGAGTATGTGCACTTGACCGGTCATTCCCATATGGAAGCCTAATACTGAATTATCGAGCACCATCGCAAGATGCTTGCCATGTCGTTCTATGCTGGTGACCGTTTGACCGATCGCTTGCTTTGATCCAGTGATTGTTCCCGTCCCGTGCGCACTTTCAGGTTTGTCTTCAAGCTCGACTTTTATGAACGTTTTTCCCCCGATACCCTCTCGAACGAGGTATCGGCGCAACGATTCAACTTCAGGTAGTTCGGGCATAGTGACTTCCGCTTGAACGGTCTAACCTATTGAATCCATGTCGCCCCAGGTTGGGCCGGTTTTTACTTCTACAAGGAGTGGTACGGCCAGGTCCATGGCGGCGGGCATCATCGTTGTGACTATCATCTGCATTTCCATTAGCTCGCTGGGAGCTATCTCGAAGATTAGTTCGTCGTGAACCTGAATCGACATCTTCGACTGCATCTTCTGACTCTTCATCTCGTTTGAAATGTTGACCATCGCCAGCTTGATAACGTCGGCAGCAGTTCCCTGAATCGGCATGTTTACTGACACCCGCTCGGCTGCGGCACGGTGCCCCGGATGACCCGCATTGATGTCGGGCAAGTAACGTCGACGACCTGTGATCGTCTGGGCATATCCGGTGTCTCGCGCCGATTGCTTCACCTGCTCGATGTAATCACGAATTCCCGGGTATTTGCCGAAGTATAGGTCGATAAATTCTTGACCCTGCATGCGTGTGAGATCAGTTTGACGTGCCACGCCGACTGGTCCCAGTCCATAGATCACACCAAAGTTTAAAATCTTTGCGATTCGGCGTTGGTCAGGATTTACATCTTCAACTCCGTACATCGCGCGGGCGGTAGCAGCATGAATATCTTCGCCTTTGTGGAACGCTTCGAGAAGTCCGGGTTCCTGCGAGAGGTGCGCTAGAATCCTAAGTTCGATCTGCGAGTAGTCAGCGGCGAGGTACTGCCATCCATGTGCAGAATCGGCGACGAATGCTTTGCGCACTCGTCGTCCTAGCTCAGTGCGAACCGGAATGTTCTGCACGTTGGGATCGGTGCTCGATAGTCGACCCGTCGCCGAACCGACCTGATTGAAGCTGGTGTGAACTCGACCCGTCTGCGGATTTACGAGTTCCGGTAGGGCATCAACATATGTCGACTTTAGCTTAGTTAGTTCGCGGTACTTCAGAACAGCGTCGGCGATTTGGTAGATTCGATCATCGAGGTTAGCGGTTTCAGAGATCTTTTCGAGGGCATTGGCATCCATAGAATAGCCAGTTTTGGTTTTTCGAGTCTTTGGCGCACCCAGCTCGTCGATCAATAAAGCTGCCACTTGCTGATTCGATGCTAGATTCAGTTCTCGTCCGCCAATGACGTCAGTTGCAGCCTGTTTGATCAGTTCGACCTCGGCTCCGAGTTGCTCCGACATTTCGGCAAGCGCAGCTTTGTCGATCATCATGCCGTTGCGCTGCATTTCGATAATCACAGGAAGCAGTGGCAATTCGATTTCTTCGTTCACATACCGAGCTTCGTGCTCGTCGATTTCTGGATCGAAATGTTCGTATAAACGCCACGTGAAATCGGCGTCGGCGGCGGCATATGGACCTGCTAGTTCGATCGGTACCGCTGCCATAGTTATCTGTTTTTTTCCGACACCGATTAGGGTCTTGATCTCAGTCATTTCGGATTGGAACAACTCAAATGCGAGTGCCTTCAGGCCGATAGCGCGCCTACCGCACAAGGCTGCTGTGATCATAGTGTCGAATGATAAATTGTTGACGGTAATCCCGGCTGTAGCGAGAACCATCATGTCGTAGTTGGCGTTGTGGGCGATCTTTTTTATCGAGTTATCCTCGAAGAGAGGTCGTAGTGCTGCGAGTCCATCACCAAATGGCACCTGATCGCCCTCGTTGTGGCCCATAGCTACGTACCAGGCGTGTTCGGACTTGATTGAGAACGACAGCCCGACGAGGTCGGACGTCATTGAGTTGAGGCCAGTAGTTTCGGTGTCGAATGCAAACTCGCCTTTTGCTCGCAAGGCATCGATCATGGTGTGGAGCCCCGCCATATTGGTAACGATTTCGTAGTCGCCGAGCGGTTTTGCCGGTTCGGGGACTGCCAAAGCTTCGACCGGATGAGCCTCACCCATCATGCCGATCTGGCCGTTTGCTGCGACTGAAGGAGCATCGTTTGGCTCCCATCCAGGTGCTGTTTCGATATTAGACGCCGTGATCTGAGGAGTGGAAATTTCTACTCCTACTTTTGGGAGTCGATTAGCTACGAGACGCATCTCGTAGTTCATTAGCGTCTTAATAACTGTTTCACGATCGAACTCGCCGAACTTAGATTTTGTTTCGTCGAATTCGATGGGTACATCCCGAACGATCGTTGTTAATATGAGCGCAGTAGCGGCAGTTTCGCGATGCTCTTCAAGAAGATTCATGGTGCGTTTTGCACCGCGTAGGCCTTCGATGTTTTCAACTTCTTCGAGCTGGCTAAATAGGGAAGGGAAGTGACCGAGCTTCGTGAGCACGGCGCGAGCAGATTTCTTGCCCACGCCCGGTACGCCTGGAATGTTGTCGGATGGATCACCTTCTAGGGCTTTGATCTCGGCGACATAGTCGGGACCCAAGCCGTCGTACTTATCGGCAACGCCCGCTGGGTCGTACGTCCGCATATCGCCGAAACCTGTGTACATCAGTAACGAGGTCTTCTCATCGACTAGTTGCAATTGGTCTGCGTCGCCCGTGAGAATCAACGTTTTGACTCCCTGCTCAGACGACTGCTTTGATAGCGTTCCAATCAGATCGTCTGCTTCAAATCCGTCGTATTCGTAAACCGGTATGCCCATCGGTTCGAGAATCTCTTTGAGAATAGGGATTTGCTCGTGAAGGGCGGGGTCAACTTCTTGTCGCTGTGCCTTGTACCCCGGGAACATCTCTTTGCGGAACGTCGATGCTTTCGTGTCAAAAGTCACAGCGATATGAGTTGGGTTATGCTCACGAATCACCCTCAGAAACATCGACATGAACCCGCTAGCGCCGGTTGTGTTCTGGCCCGACGCAGTAATCAAGTGATCGCGCATGGCGAACCACGCCCGGAACACGATCGCGTGCCCATCGATTATGAGGAACAGTTTGTCGTCAGATTTATCATTGGAAGTGATCATGTGAAGCTGGTATTAGCTCAGGAGAATCGATGGAATTGGTTGGTGAGCGGATTATAACTTCCAGCGCAACATTGCAACGCAATCAGCTGTGTTTCATCGGTTCTTGTTTGCTCGGATATAGATGGTTCGTTTGATCGACACGGTGATAGAACCGCATAGTGACTTGCGTAGTAAGCCAAGATATCGTGTAGCTAGGTATTGACTATAAAGCGAATTGTCCGCTGATATTGTGAAGAAGAATGAGCACATCAATAAAGCCGACAAATGACCTCGCTAACATCGACTACTGGCAGTCTCTGAACCGAAAAAGCCTATCGAGGTTTTTCATGTTGCAGCAACTGAGCATGAGGCCGATGCACGGATATGAGATCGCTACCTGAATCGAACTTTGTTGCGAGGCACGACCAACTAACGCCATGATCTATCCGATGTTGAAGTAGTTAGAGACTGGTGGTTACATAGAGATGGAACTGGCCGTGGTGAACGGCAGTAAGCGGAAGAACTATTCGCTATCGGTGATAGGTGTGAAGGCTTACAGTCCTTCGGCTCAGGTCTGGTAGAACATACTGCCGCAGCATGAAACTGCGGTGAAACAGGCAGGCGTGGAGACGGCCTGCTGAGCGACAACGGGTATTGATTCCAGCATTTTTGGAGAATAACTAGATGGCAACTAACAAACCCTTTGGAACATTGATTCCTATCAGCGAAGAAGCTGCATGCTGTGGCGACGATTGCTGCGGCGATGCTGGATCGTCGGAAATCACTCACGAACAGCTTGAGACTATCACCGCTGCAGTTCAGCACCAGTACGGATCGCTCGCATCGAAAGCAGCTGAGCATGCAGCCGATAGTACAAGGGTGAAGGCTACTGACAAGTTTTACTCAGAAGATCAGCGCGATGCGCTGCCTGACGAAGCAGCAGGCGCTTCTGCCGGTTGTGGAAATCCGGTAGGAATCGCAGATGCCCAGCTTGGCGAGACTGTTCTTGACCTAGGTTCAGGCGGCGGCATAGATTGCTTCCTCGCCGCCAAAGAAGTCGGTCCAGATGGTTATGTGATCGGTATCGATGTGACACCCCGGATGTTGGAGCTTGCCCAGAAGAACGCTGAGAATCTTGGCACACAAAACATCGTATTCAAGCTAGGGCATATCGAATCGATCCCGCAGGCCGATAACACTGTTGATCTCGTTATTTCCAATTGTGTGATCGCACTATCTGAACAAAAAGACCGTGTGTTCTCGGAGATTTACCGAATTCTGAAGCCCGGTGGTCGCTTCGTTATTTCCGACATGGTTACTTCTGAGGCATTGCCTGCTGATGTGCAGAAGTCGGCTATAGAATGGGTGGCTTGTGTTGCCGGTGCGGCGGTAATTAGTGAGTATCTGGAACTTGTGGAGTCATCAGGTTTTTCAGCGATAGAGATTGTTAATGAAGAGCGAAGTCGCCCCGACTCCATCGGCTGGGAACAGAGCTTGATTAATTTGACTTTGCGGGCGTCCAAGCCGAATTC
>CAWVYJ010000010.1:0-42763 GCA_963934365.1 uncultured Dehalococcoidales bacterium
CTCGAGAAGTCGTCGTTCAAGGCGACACTGTTGAGGTGATTAAAGAAGTCAAGGGCGACACCGTTGAGGTGATTAAAGAAGTCAAGGGCGACACCGTTGAGGTGATTAAAGAAGTCGAAGTCAAGGGCGACACCGTTGAGGTGATTAAAGAAGTCGAAGTCAAGGGCGACACCGTTCAGGTGATCGTTACAGCAACTCCGATTCCAACTGCAACAGCGTTGCCAATTGCGCCTCTAGAGCCAGCACCGGCACCTATCAACCCATCGGGAACTTTGAGCATTGCAGTGTTCAACGTTGCTCCTGGTGTTGGATTAGGTAGCTCACAGGCCCCTGTTGAAGCAATGCAGTACTTTGGCGTTGGTGAAGGTTTATTCGCAATGGATCCAGGTGGAACGGTAATTCCTCGCTTGGCGACAGGATTCACTATTGCTAGTGACCTTTCGTACGTTGATATCGACATTCGATCTGGCGTGAAATTCCATACCAATAATGGTGAATTTGGTGAATTAAGTGCAGACGACGTTGTCTGGTCAATGAACGATGCAAACGCAAACACTAATCCGACCAGTATTCATGGTCAGGCTGGTGACTTTGCAGCGCTGTTCAAATCAACCGAAAAAATTGATGAGGACACTGTAAGGTTCACTTTCAATTCGTTTGATCTGCGTTGGAACGGTAACTTCTTGAATGAGCAGGCTCAGGGAACAGCAATGCTTCCGAAGTCCGCTTGTCCTGAGTACACAGATGAGAATAGAAACTGTGCATTCTTACAAGACACCATCGTTGCTACCGGGCCTTACCAGGTCGACGAGTGGGTTCAGGACGACCGAGTTGTAATTAGCAAGGTTGGATACGACCACTGGCGAAAGAATGGAAACGCCGAAACCATTCGAGTTATCGAAGTTCCAGAGCCTTCAACTCGTGTTGCATTGCTCCGAACAGGTGAAGTGGACGTTGCCGACTCTATTCCGCTGAAGGACATTCGTCCTCTGGCTGAAAGTGGATTCAAGGCCGAGTCGATTACTCGAGCTGGTCGAGTTCACGAAATCATCTTCTCCGGTAACTACTGGGAAGAGAACCACGCTGTTACTGGCGAGGACCTGAAACGAACAGGTTCTGGTTACTGTGTTCACGACCTTCCTTGGGTTGGTTGCAACATCGAAGGTAAACAGCCTGGAGATATGGAAGAAGCAAGAAATGTTCGATGGGCGCTTGCTAAGGCAATCGACCGAGAGCTTCTTGCGGACACCATTCTTGATGGATTCGGAACTGTTGGTTCGATGGAATACGTCGACACAACCGCTCCTTGGTTCGAGGAACGATGGCTGATTCCTTACGATCCTGCTAGTGCGGTAGAAACTATGGAGAAAACTGCATGGCCTACCGGTAAGTTCACTATGGGTATTTGGACCGGTGGAGAACTCGGTGGATCAAGCGGATCGAACGCTGAAATCAACGACGCTATCGCTGGTATGTGGCTCTCGCTTTGGCCTGACATGGACATTCAGGTGTTCAAGTCTGCCTACTCGATCATCCGACCTGGTTTGGTTGGTCGAACTAACACGATCCCATACGCTGGTGACTGTGACGAAGGTTCAACAACGATTCCGTTCGACTGGCCTCATGGCCTGACTGAGACAAGCCGCACACGTGGTGGTTTCGGTTGTGGAATTGAGATTCCTGAAATTTCGGATGCATTCGGCGAGGTCTCTCTAATGACAGACCCTGTTGAGCGTTCAGCACGAAACGTTAAGATGGTCGACTACTTGTACGATCAGATGATCTTTGCCGGTACCGTTCAGGTTCCGACACTGGTCGTGTACAACCCCAACTCAATTTCGGGTTGGTTAGGTACGCCGTCAATGTTCGCCACGATGAACGAGTTTGAGTCAATCGAACTCGCACGCTAGGCAAACAGACAAGAAATTCAGCCGGGAACGTTCCGCTTCATTGCGGGGCGTTCCCGGTTTCTTCTCTTACTCAGTACATTCTGAGTAAGTCCTATTTTTAGACAGATTTCGAGTAGCACTTGCGGAAGTATCTAATTCAGCGCTTCTTCTTTGGTATCTTGTCGCTTATTGCAGCGACTCTGATCGTATTCGTGCTCTCAAGAGCACAGGGCGACCCCCTGCTGCTATACGCCAAGCCAGGTGGATACGGCGTTTCTCCTGAACAGATCGCAGCTCTCGAAGAGAAACTAGCTCTCGATAAGCCACTTATGGTCCAATATTTGATTTGGCTAGGGCGAATTGTTCGGGGCGATATGGGTGAAACACTTCTCTCAGAACGACCCGTGTCAGATGTGATTGGAGAAAAACTGGGCGCGACTATGCAGTTAGGACTTCTGGCGTGGATTTTTGCCACGTTAGTAGGGGTTCCGCTTGGTGTGCTATCTGCAGTTAAACGCGGGTCGGTTTGGGACTATCTCGGTCGTGCATTCGCTTTATTTGGGCAAGCCGCGCCAGTTTTCTTCTTAGGAATTCTTGGAATTCTTCTATTTGCTGTGCAACTGGGTTGGCTTCCTGCGGGATTGCGCCCAATTCAGGACCCGTTCTGGCCAAACCAAGCTAAAGCGCTGGTGATGCCTACAATCGCGCTCGGTTGGTTGCCGGCTGCGGTTTATTTGCGTTTGACTCGTTCGGCGATGTTAGAAGTTCTTGATTCCGAGTATGTAAAACTCGCTAGAGCCAAGGGAGTTTCCGGAAGATCTGTAATTTGGCGGCATGCGTTGCGAAATGCACTGATTCCTCCGATTACCGTTTCTGCGTTAGTGCTTGTCGGATTCCTAGAGGGATCTGTTGTGATCGAAGCCGTGTTCGCATGGCCGGGAATTGGCCGAATGGCGGTTGAGTCGATTCACAACAACGACTTCCCGTTGCTCACTGGCATCATCCTTATGTTCGCTGTGCTTTACGTAGTCGGCAGCTTTGTTGCAGACATCGCTTATACGCTCGTCGATCCAAGGATTAGGTACGACCAGTCATGACAGAGCAAACAGCACATAACAGCACTTCGGATTCTGACACGATCGACGAACAACAGCAATCGACGTTGATGGCTGCACAAGTCATAGGTATTCAGGAACAGACGTTTAGCCATAAGTTTTGGTACGTTTTACGGCGTTGGCCAATTCTTCCCATGCTTGTGCTATTCGTTATGGTGATCTCAGCAGTGTTCGCACCACTTCTATCGTCTAATGGCCCACGAGACATCAATTTGCGTGGCCGTGCCGCACCACCTGTGTGGCAAAGTGAGTGGTACGAGGCAAATCCGAAGAACGAGCAGACATATCTTCTTGGGGCCGATCACGTTGGACGAGATGTTCTGACTCGCATGCTGTATGGCGCAAGAATTTCCCTAATGGTGGCTGTGATTTCTCTAACGGTAGGAGTCATTATCGGATCAGCGGTAGGGCTCGTTGCTGGATATTATGGCGGTTGGATCGACGAATTGTCGATGAGAACGGTCGATGTATGGAATGCTTTGCCGTTCTTGTTAATAGCTATTCTCGCGGCCGTTACGTTTGGTCAATCGGTAAGCATAGTTATGATCTTGCTCGCGCTCGTCGCATGGGCGGGAGGGGTTCGAAACGTTCGCGCAGAAGTTCTTACATTGAAGACCCGAGACTACATTTCTTTGGCTCGAATCGCGGGGGCATCCGACTTACGGATTATCACACGCCACATCCTACCGGGTGTTGTTAATACCATTGTTGTTTTAGCGACTCTCAGGGTTGGTGGACTTATTCTTGCCGAAGCATCCTTAAGTTTTCTGGGCGCTGGAATTCCTGCTGCGACACCTACTTGGGGCAACATGATTTCTGAAGGTCGCGAGTGGCTCAGTACGGCATGGTGGATCGCTGTATTCCCTGGGTTCGCTATCTTACTCGTCGTGATGAGTGTTAACTTCCTTGGCGACTGGCTCCGTGATCGCTGGGATCCGAAATTGCGTCAGCTTTAATTATCAGATCGTATTTTTAAGGCTTTTCGTTAGCTAGTAGAGTGACTAAATTCTCTTTCCTGGCGGTAAAGAGGATTTGTAGGTTTAAAATGGCATTGAGCCATCAGTACGTCACTAAGCAGCGTTATTTGGTTTCAAGGGAAGACTTAATTGACACGGAGGCTCCACACCGGTCAGCCGAACTGGCGACGATTCAAATCTTTGTTGTAGACGAGTTCACTGAAGGTCAGCCCGATATGTTGAGGCACCGAATCCTACCCTGAACCTCGAATGGTTGGGGATAACTAGAATCCAGAAATTCTTATCAAGGAATATTTACGCCAGTGGTAGAGAATAGCGGTCTAGCGAATCTACATTCTTCCGAGGGCTGAATCCACAGTCAGAATCTTAGCGGCATGTGGCGTAACAGTGAGGTTAGTAACATCTGATGAACGTCCATATGCCGATGGAAATTGGCTAGAGGATCATACTCACGGCAAATGGACTTACGAATGGCACGGCACGCATCGAGAGTAACTGCGTTGCCTAGCTGCCAGCGTTACGAATGGCTTCGATCCCGATTTTCATTCCGTCGGGGAAGTTGAAGATGCCTGTGCCGGAGATTAGCGTCGTCGCTCCGGCGTCGATCGCTTCACCAGCGGTGTCGACTTTGATTCCGCCATCGACAGCTATTTCTAGTTCATGATCAGCGATTCGTGCCATGTTTTGAATCTCTGTGATTTTGGGCATCATTTCCGGCATGAAAGATTGACCACCAAATCCGGGTTCGACAGTCATAACGAGTACTCGATCGATTAGCGGGAGGCTTGCCTGGAGGACGGATGCAGGGGTGTCGGGTTTTAGTGCAACACCAGCTGACATACCAGCGACCCTTGCGTCTCCTAGCGATGCTTCAAGGTCGTCGCATGCTTCGATATGCATTGTGTATATGTCACATCCAGCATCAGCAAACGCACGGGCGTAACGCGCGGGTTCTAGGACCATCATGTGAACATCGATTGGGAGTTTTGTGAGCGGTCGAATTGCTTCGAGCACCGGAATGCCGATAGTGATGTTAGGTACGAAACTTCCGTCCATAACATCGAAGTGAAGCTCATCTACGCCGGATTCTTCGACAGCCGCGATGGAATCGGCGAGATGCGCAAAATCGGCAGCGAGAAGTGAGGGCGAAATTTTGATGTGATTAGCCATTTGTGTTCAATGAACCTTGCTGGAACGACCTAAAGGATAGTTCGAGTATAGAAAATCAGGCGAGCCTATCGGCTATTGCTTGGGGATGGTAAGCCATGATCGCGTCGGCGCCAGCTTCGGCACTTGCCAGCATGTTGTCGAGATTTTCCATCACATCAGGACCCGACGCAATTACCTTCATATCACCATCATGCGCAGCCTGAACGTCTTCGGCACTCATCAGGTATCGAACGTAGATCCACGATGCATAGGGGTCTGCAATTGCACCGGGCAGTTCAGCTGCCGTATTTGCGACAGAAGCGCACTGGAAGTCAGGACTGCCGCCGTAGAAACGTCGGCGAACATCGACTGACATATGAATAACCCCAATTCCTACCGTGCTTGCTAAAAGGCCACGTACGGCGAGTCCGTCGCAAATCTTACTGATGCAGCCGGGATCTAGCGTCTTTATCTCGAGAATTAAATTCGTTTCGGCAGTTCCGTACTCTTTGACCACGTCGAAAGTTTCCATCAGAGTAGGAATTTGCTCGCCAGCGAATTCTTCACCCCACCAGCTGCCAGCATCTAGCGCTTTTACTTCAGAGAGAGTCATCTGAGCGACTCGACCTTCACCGTCGGTCGTGCGGTCAACAGTGTCGTCGTGCAGCACGATGAGTTCGTCGTCCTTGGTTCCACGAACGTCGATCTCGATAGCCATTCCCTTTTCGAGGGCGGCTTTGAATGCGGTCAGAGTGTTCTCAGGGTAGGTCTCATCGAGACCACGGTGGGCAATGATGATGGAATCGGTCATATTAGTTTGAATTACCTACGGAATATTCGGTCAATACAGGAGAGTTAAATCCACGCTGAAAAACGGGTTATTGAGCCACTCCCGCGTCGGCGAGAAGTTGCTTTGCTTCTACGATTGCTTGGCGCACACGGTCGGGTGCTGTGCCACCGGGTACGTTACGTGCTGCGACGGAAGATTCAAGGGTTATTTCCATGACTCCTTCGTCGAATAGCGGTGAAGCTTTCTGGAAGTCGCTAAGTGCGAGTTCGCCGAATCCAACGCCATTGGCGATGCACTGCTTCGACAGATCTGACACAGCGATGTATGCCTGGCGGAACGGCACGCCCTTGCCTACTAGGTAGTCTGCGAAGTCGGTTGCGAGCACGAAGCTCTTCTCGGCCGCCTGGCGCATGCGATCCGTATTCACCGTCATTCCAGCAATCATTCCGGCAGCGGCTTCGAGAGCCGTGATTACCGTATCGGAGGCGTCGAACAGGCCTTCTTTGTCTTCCTGAAGATCACGGTTATACGTGAGTGGGAGCCCTTTGATCGTAGTGAGTAAACCTACTAGCGATCCGTACACACGACCCGTCTTACCACGAATTAGTTCTGCGAAATCAGGATTTCGCTTTTGCGGCATGATGCTGGAACCCGACGTGTATTCGTCAGACAGTTTGATGAATCCGAACTCATCTGACGACCAGATGACCAATTCTTCAGCTAAGCGTGAAAGATGCGCCATCGCAAGGGACGATGCGGTTAGGAATTCGACGATGAAATCGCGATCGGATACAGCGTCCATTGAGTTACGAGATATATCGCTGAAATCGAGCTGCTTGGCTACCCATTCGCGGTCGATTGGATACGGCACACCAGCCATTGAGCCCGAACCAAGCGGCATTACGTCTGCAGATTCGGCGGTTTGGGCAAAGCGGGTGGCGTCACGATCGAACATTTCGAAGTACGCCATCAAGTGGTGCCCAAGAACGATCGGCTGCCCGCGCTGCATGTGCGTGTATCCGGGGACGATGGTGTCGACGTGCATTTCGGCGAGATTCGCCAAAGCAGCTTGGAGTTGGACGACAGCATCGAAAGCGCTACCGCAAGCGAGCTGCGTCCACAGACGAGTGTCAGTAGCGACTTGATCGTTACGGGAGCGGGCAGTGTGCAGACGTCCTGCTGTATCGCCAATCAGCTCATAAAGGCGTGACTCCACGTTCATGTGTATGTCTTCGAGTTCTGCTTTCCATTCGAACTCACCTGATTCGATTTCTTCGACTATAGCGGCAAGACCTTCAACGATTGTTTTGACGTCGTCAGATTCGATGATGCCCTGACGACCCAGCATGCGTGCGTGCGCGATAGATCCAGCGATGTCCTCACGGTAGAGGCGGCTATCGTAGTGCACCGACACCGTGAAATCGCTGGCAAGCTCGCTACCACGTGCGGCGGCGGCAGGGTTTTTGTTTTCGTTAGAACCGTTGTTTTGACTGGTCATTGAATCTGATCTTTGAACTGGCAATGCAGCACGAACAAATTCGTACTACGTGCAACATTATCGTTACTAGCGGGATATTTTAATTTAAACAGGCAGGATCGGTCGATTGCAAAGCGCTATCAACCCACACCAGAGGTAAAATCTATAACCCCAGAAAACCCTACACTCCCCGTGAAAAAGTGGCTCGTTACCGATTTTCTGAGTTGGTTTGTTTGCGGCTTTGGGTTCGGGCTGAAAGCGAGTAGATATCTATAAATCCCGTCGCTGCCTCGTGATCGAACGAATCGGTTGTCGAGTAAGTCGCCAAGTCGAAATCGTACAGCGAGAACGGCGATCGCCGGCCGACAACGATGCAAGAGCCCTTGTGCAGGCGTAGACGAACTTCACCGGTCGAGTACTCATGAGCACTGTCCATGAACGCCGCGATGTTCGTGCGTAGCTCAGTGAACCAGCGACCGTCGTAAACCATGTCGGAATAGATCGCAGAAAGATTATCTTTCACACGCTGCTGCTCACGAGACATCGTCGATGTTTCGAGCGCCTTCAATGCGGTGTGCAGAACGATAGCGGCGGGAGTTTCGTAAACCTCACGTGACTTGATGCCAACTAGGCGGTTCTCTACGTGGTCGATTCGACCAACACCGTGTTCCCCAGCCATGTCGTTCAAAATTGCGATAAGTTCAACACCCGATTTCGTGGTTCCATCAATAGAAACCGGAACACCTTTTTCAAAGCCAACAACGACTTCGATTGGCTCATCGGGAGTATCTATGATCTGCTTGGTCCAAGAGAAAGCATCTTCAGGTGGAGCGAGCCACGTGTCTTCGAGGTCTTCGCCCTCGATTGCCTGACCCCATAAGTTACGATCTATCGAGTAGACGCGCTGGTCGGATCCGACTTCACGTAGTTCGAGTCCTGCCTTTTGGGCATATAGCTTTTCTTCGTCACGTGTCATACCCCACTCGCGTGCTGGCGCAACGATTCTGAGAGGTTCTCCGTGTGCAGCAAGAGTCATGATTCCAGAGTCGAAACGAACTTGGTCGTTTCCTTTTCCGGTGCAGCCGTGGGCTACGGCGGTGGCTCCAACTTCGCGGGCTGCTTCAACAAGCTTCTTCGCCATTAGCGGACGCCCAAGTGCGGTTGAAAGAGCATAGACGCCTTCGTACATGGCTCCGGCTTTTAGGCCAGGGAATACATATTCGTTTACGAACTCGTCTCGAACGTCCCAAACGAGAGATTGGATCGCGCCTGCTTGAGCGGCTCGTTCCTTCACTCCGACGATTTCGGGTCCTGCACCTAGATCGACTGTGAGGGTTACAACGTCCATGTTGTAGTTCTCTTGGATCCAGACGGTTGAGATTGTTGAGTCCATGCCCCCGCTGTAAGCGAGGACGCACTTTTCCCTAGCCATGTTTACGTTCGTTTCCTTTAAAATTAGGAGTGCCGTGTCGTGCATCCGTTGAGAGGCAACCTTACTATTCTCTCGCTATAAATGCAGAATGTCATTCGCGCCAGCTATCGAGCGCCTTTTTTGGGTATTATTCGTACTTCTGTCGTTAATGAATTGAGCCACTGCCTATCCAGACAGTGGCTCAATTGGACAATTCAACCAAATGTAGCGACTAGGCGCCAGTAACTGCTAGGACATTGTCCAAAATCGCGACTGCTTCGTCAATTTCATCTCGGGTTGCGTTTAGAGGCGGCATGAAGCGAATCATGTTGGGTCGAACTGCGTTGATAAGGAGTCCCTCAGGCAGTGCTGCCGTAACCGTAGCTCCAGCAATATCGATGTTCATCTGAAGTGCGATCAGTAGACCCATTCCACGAACTTCGGTGATGAAATCGTACTTCTCAGCAAGAGCATTTAACTTGCCTTGGAAGTAAGCCCCGGTTTCGCTTGCGAGTGCAGGAATGTTCTCGTCGACGATAACTTTGGCTGCTGCAGCACCTGCCGCAGTCGTCAAAGCGTTTCCGCCGAACGTCGATCCGTGATCGCCCGGCTCAAGCACTGAGCAGAATTCCTTGGTGAGGAATGCGCCAAGAGGGGCACCTGAACCAAGAGCCTTTGCCAGCGTCATTACATCAGGCTCAACGCCTTCGAATTGCTGGTATCCAAACAAGGTTCCGATTCGACCCATTCCGGTCTGAACTTCGTCGAGTATGAACAGAATGTTCTTCTCATGGCAGAAATCCATAACGTCCTTCAGGTAATTCTCAGAAGGAATATTTACTCCGCCTTCACCCTGAACAGGTTCGAGCATTACCGCACAAGTTCGACCTTCGACGTAAGCGTCTTTGATCGCCTGAACATTGTTGTAATCAACGTTTACGAATCCCGGCATTAGCGGGGTCCACTTTTCCTGATACGCAGGCTGGCCAGTTGCGGCCATCATCGCCTGTGTACGACCGTGGAACGAATCGAACGTAGTGATGATCTCGTATGCTCCGTCGAGCTTGGTCTTGCCCCATTTGCGAGCGACTTTGCAGGCGCCTTCGTTTGCTTCAGCACCAGAGTTGCAGAAGAAAACGCGATCGACGTCGGAGTTGTCGATGAGAATCTTCGCTAACGGAAGCTGAGGAGTTGTGTAGAACAAGTTCGACATCTGCAGGATTTTTCCTGCTTGATCACGAATGGCTTCTGTGACGTCAGGGTGGTTGTGTCCGATGTTTAGGACTGCCCAGCCTGCGGTGAAGTCGAGGTAGCTCTTGCCATCATTGTCGAACACTCGGGTGCCTTCGCCTCGCACGAGTACAGGTGGCATTCGATTGACCACTTGCATGTAGTACTTGGATTCTAGGGCTTTATAGTCATCCGAGCTGGTCATTGTTCTTCTCTTTTTTTATCTATCTTGCAGGTAGACGTTCGGAATGACTCTCCCGAACGTTCGCAAGTACGAAGACTGCCGCCTAACAGTGGCGAGCATTGCGAATCACAAACCGCGATTTGCAGAACCAGAACTATATCGCAGGGGGTGAGCGAGCGGGGTTTTGTCGTCTGTTATTGTCGCGTTGCCTCAGGGCAGACTACTCGCAAGGAGACGAATTCCGCTAGTTCTGGTCTTTTCGGCCGGGTTTCCAGCCTCGTGCAGCGGCTCGTCCAAAGATGATGAACGCGAGAACGACCATGGCTGCCATTGCTGGCCATTCAGCACCCAAGGGCCAGTCTTTATCAATCAATACGGCAGCAATTAGGATTGTTATCAAACCAGTGAGCGCTCCATGACCGCTGCTTTTAATTTTTGCGATTACGAGCATTCCTAACGTCACGCCGATTAACCCAGGCAGTGGCAGCAGTGCGATGGCAACACCTGCTCCGCTTGCAAGTCCTGCCCCACCTCTGAACCGATTGAAAACCGGGTACCAGTGACCCAAAACCGCAGCGAATCCGCCGGCAAACCAGAAGTCTTCCGACATGCCTAGTGCCCAAGAGACGAGAATGGGAAGCGCACCTTTAAGACCGTCGGCGATAAACACGGCGGCGCCGATTTTTCTATCTACTTTGCGAAATACGTTCGCCGCACCAGGGTTACCGGTGCCAGTTTCGAAAAGGTCGACTCCTGCCCGCATCGTGAAGAGCTTGGCAAATGGAATCGATCCCAGAAAATAGCCAAATATCAGCATCGTAACGACGAGACCGGCTGTGTCCATGTCTAAAATTCCTGAGTTCTGATCTGGTGCTGACGACTAGAACTGTCGATTAGATAATTCGAGTTCCGATATCCTCGCCACGTGCACAGGCTAGCAGTGCCCCGGCGAGTCGACCGTCGATAATGTGACCTGATCCGACGACTGAAACGGCGTCAGCGCATGCCTCTATCTTGGGAATCATTCCTCCCACTGCTATACCACCTGCGATCAAATCTCGTGCCTGCCCGCGAGTCATCCTTGGTATAAGCCTTCTGCGGGCATCGAGAACGCCTTCAACATCGGTTTCGAAAACCAACTGGTCGGCACCGATAGCTTTTGCAATATGACCTGCTGAAGTATCGGCATTTACGTTCAAAATTCGGTCTTCACCAGATTCCGAAGGAAATAAATTAATAGCTGTGGGAGCAATCACGGGAATGCTCCCAGATTTTATAATGGTTTCGATGGGCTTCGAGTTGGCTTTTACGATGTTGCCTACATATCCAAGATCTGGATCGAGGACTTCGGCCTGAAGCAACCCGCCGGAGACACCCGAAATTCCGGTTGCATCGGCTCCACTCGCTTGCAATTCGGCGACGATTTGGGAATTGACTAGCCCAGCCAGAACGGCGATCGCCACTTTCAGCGTTGCTTCGTCGGTGCGTCTTAAGCCGCGAATGAACTCAGGATGAATGCCCTGCTTGCCGACCCAGTCGCTGATGACTTTGCCGCCACCGTGAACAACGACGGGACGTGCGCCCTGCTTCCATAGATTGACAATGTCTGGAACAGTGCTATCACCTTCGCCAAGAGTGCTGCCACCGATTTTGATGACGATCATCTTGCCCGAAAGATCGCGTTTATTCGAAGTGGTCATGTGGACACCACTTTTGAGAAGCAATTCATGGAATTACTTGAAAATGAATGGGCGGGGTTAATAAGCAATAGCCCTTCCAACTGAAATTGGCCTTCGCCTGTCACAACGATGTCCCTTTGATGACGGTTAAGTCGTGTAAGCCGAGTTGAAGACCACGTACTCTTCGGTAAGGTCACATCCCCATGCAACGCCCGTTCCGTCGCCAACGTTGAGATCGATCCGAAGCCGCACCTCCTCTCCAGCCAGAGCGCTGACAACGCTTTGGATGTTGTAGGAAATCGCCTTGCCTGCATGGACAATCTGTATGTCGTTCACGAAGCAGTCGATTTTCGATTCGTCGAGTGGTATCTGTGCCTTACCGACCGCCATGAAAATTCGACCCCAATTTGGGTCACGTCCGTAGACAGCGGTTTTTACGAGCATTGAAGCAGCACATGAACGAGAAGCCTTCAGGGCGTCATCGACCGAATGTGCACCATTGACGGTGACTTCGATCAGCTTGGTAGCACCTTCGCCATCACGTGCGATTTCGATTGCCAAATACTGCGTTACTTGAAGAATGGCTTTGGAAAACGCAGTTGAAGCGTCGTTTCCACCGGAAATTACTGATCCACCGGCTGCACCGTTTGCCATGAGTAGTACGGTGTCGTTTGTGCTTTGGTCGCCATCAACGTCGATCTGGTTGAAAGATAGCTTTACCGATTCCGAGAGGGTTTCTTGCAAGAAGGCAGGGTCGACATCGGCATCGGTTGTGACGTAGGCCAGCATGGTCGCCATGTTCGGGTGAATCATTCCAGAGCCCTTGGAAACTCCGCCAACCGTGTGAATCACGCCGTCGACATCGAACGAAACAGCGATTTCTTTGGTGCGTTTGTCGGTAGTGAGTATCGCTTTGGCGAACTCTCCGCCACCGTTTGCGCTGACTTCAATTTGCGGGATGCATTCTCGCATAAGGGCCATCGGAATTTCGACGCCGATTACTCCAGTGGAACTCACAAGCGTTTGCTCGCTAGTTACGCCAAGGTGAGCAGCGGTGATATCAGTCATCTCTTTAGCGTCGATCAAGCCCTGATCGCCAACGGCGGTGTTGGCACAGCCACTGTTTACTACGACGGCGTGAATCTTCTTGTTGATACCGACCCGGTCTCTATCAAGAATGACGGTAGGGGAAACAATGCTGTTCTGGGAGAACGTTCCTGCAGTTACACAGGCTCGTTCAGAGAAGAGCAGTCCGATGTCTTTTTTATCAGCACCGGGAGTTTTGATTCCAGCGAATATTCCGCCAGCTGAGAAGCCTTTTGGCGACGTAATTGTGCCGTTTGGAACTGATGCGATAGGGAGTGTCATAGCGAGTATTGAAGTGATTCGTAAGGTTGCCTGAAAGTGAGCACAGCAGTTAGCTGTAATCACAAACTAGCAAATACTTATGTTTGTGAGAGTGAAGTTAGAAAAACAGTTGGATTTAGTACGGCACTTATTCGTATGGTCAGATCGAAATCTGATAGCAGTCGATTAGGTCGATCAAACAATCGAACTTTGGCAGTTCAAATCGAATAGGGAGTATACAGCAGGCGGTCGGGAGAATTTTACATAAATTAAACTTCGGATTCGACGCCTGACCCAATATCGAGCGCGAGGCAGACTTCCAACCGCAAGAACATTATTTAGCTGAAGCAATCACTGAGGCTAAAAATAATCCAGATGAACCAATCAAGTTTTCTCTTAACGAGCTGGATAACTATCTCCGAAAAGTAAACCTGATCCAATTTGGTTCTGCCCCCCCCCCGAGTACAAAGCCTAAGACGAGGTTGATATGGGCCTGACCTCTTCGATCCAACAAAGCAAAAACGTCGATCCTTACGCGCTGCAGTAGTGGTAGGCGTGTGAACTTTTTGAACCTCGGTTGCATCTAAGAATTTAGATAATCAGAAAATACGAGTGCTCAGAGCACTTAGATTTATTTAATGCTGGGTCTTATTAGGCGTGGCACCTATCGACACAAATGCATGGTGCTTCTAAGCTAGATACTAGTGAACCGCGTCGGGATGAAATCCGTAAAGGCTTTGTGAGGGAATATGAGCGAAGTCAAGCAAGTTGATGTACTAATTGCTGGGCAGGGCGCAGCGGCGTTTGCTGCTGGTCTCTACTCGTCCCGTTATCAGGTGGAAACACTGATTGCAGGCGAGCAGTTCGGCGGCGAAACGGCGATTGGCGGAATGATAGAAAACTATCCGGGCCAGCCTGATATTGATGGCTTCGATCTGATGATGAAGTTCAAAGATCAGGTCGACAAGCTCGATACTCCTACCGAATACTCTAACGTCACAGCGGTAGAAAAGAGTGGAGATGTATACCGAGCCACCCTCGAAAATGGTACTCAGGTCGATGCAATATCTATCATCTTGGCTGTTGGACGTGAGCGCCGAAAACTCCTTCTGCCTAAAGAAGACGAGTGGGCAGGAAACGGCGTTTCTTACTGTGCTACTTGCGACGCTCCTCTCTACCGCAACAAGAAAGCTGCGGCTGTTGTTGGCGGAGGTAATGCCGCGGTTGAAGGTGCAATACTTTTGGCCAAGTATGCAGACACGGTTTACCTCATTTATCGCCGAGACAAACTGACTCGACCAGAACCCATTTTGTTGAAGGTCCTCAGCCAAACCCAGAACGTCAAAGTGCTGTATTCCACGGAAGTTTCCGAACTTCTTGGTTCAGACGATGCAGGCCTTACCGGAATTCGTATTAGCCAGCCTTGGGAAGGTCAGGACAAACTGACGATCGACGGACTGTTCGTCGAAGCTGGTGCTGACCCACGGCTTGAGATTCCAAATCAGTTGGGCTTGGAAATAAACCCTGACACGGGCGAAGTTCATGTCGATAAAGCGCTCAATACTTCGGTTCAGGGCATTTATGCAGCTGGCGATCTAACAGACGGCACGGAACTCAAGCAGACCATTACAGCTGCGTCCCAAGGAGCGATAGCTGCCCTTTCTGCCTACCAGCATGTGTTGGAAGTAAAGTCGGGCTGGCAAGAGGCCGAAGCATCTACACTTGCTGGGATTTCCGGCGATTAGCCGTTTAGACCGTTCTTAGTTTCGTTGTGATTTTGTTTGGTATGAGTATTTATGCTGGGCAGTTACGTTTATAAAGATTCGTTGTTGCCCGCAGCAGTTCACATCTCTTACATGGGAACTCCCATCTGCTTCCGACGCAGATTCTTTGTATTCCGACTACCTCGTATAGTTCTACCCGAAGTTGAGCATACGAACAGCGGTGGAGGAATTAGAAATTGTCAGCCTCTAATGCATTCAATGGCAAAATTCGACTAACGCTTATCTTTTAGATTCTAAATGAAAACGCCCCTAGCATTCTCGGGGCGTTTTTGCGTCGCAACCCAACCGTTTAATCCAAACCTAAATCTCCACTAAGCGATTTGAAAGTTCTTATTTCACATCGCTTAGTGGAGGGTATCTTTGGAGTGTGGCTGGGTTGCATTACGGAAGGAGTAAGTGGGGATTAGTGCTGACAGATAGCTGCAGAATTCAAACGAATAAGTTATTTAAACGCTGGCTAAATTGCACCAGATTTACGAAGAATATCTCCAGAAATCAAGAAGCAACCAGCGTGGAATCCTATGACGCTAAGACCAGTGCCCTGTGCTGAGTATCCAGCTGGGTATATACCAGGAATATCGACAGATTCGAACGTTGCCTGATCGACTACTAATTGGTTCAACTGTAATCGGAAATTGTCACGTTTAACGTGGAACGTCAGATCGCCATATGAGCTGAGAATTTCGTAGTCGGGATCGCCACCTATCTCTACTACGACGTGATCGACCTGAAGCTGTATTAACCCTTCGCTAGTATTAATAGTCGTAAGCCCGCCAGGCTCGAACGCCGTGATATTCGATTCGTATAACAGGCCCATTCGTTCTTGCGCACCAGCTAGGATTTTGGCCCACCGCTGGTAGTACGGAAGGAACTGAGAATCGTTGATGAGCTTTAGGTGCGATTCTGGCTTTTGCCGCATCACGTACACAACGATTTTTCCGGCGTCATGTAGCTCCTGCGCTGCCCAGTCAGCAGATCTTCCACCGCCAACGACCATCACGCGCTCGCCGATATAGTCATCGGTGTGCGTGTAGGCAAGCGAAACATAGCTGTTGTCGACTCCGTTGGCAGTTAGCTTACGAATGGCGGAGCGTGGTCCGACTCCGAAAACGACATAGTCGCAGGAATATTTTGTCTCTTCACCAGTTGACTGGTTGACAGCTTCAACGATGAATCGAGCGTCGATATGATCGTCGGCAGGTAAAACTTTGGTGACCTTTATTCCAGACCGAATGTGACCGTTGAGTCCAAGTTCCTCAGCGAATGCTTGATAGTAAGGAATGAGGTCGTTTCTATGAACCAAAGCGTTGATATCACGATCTCGACCTGTCTGTTGGTAGAACTTTCCAATCGGATAATGAGCAAGTTCCATCCAGTGAGCAGGCCCGAGCGTCATCTGTTCTTTTGGAGTGTTATTCCAAAGTCCGCCGGGGCCATCGGTAGTTAGCATTAACCAATCAGTGCGGGTTTTTTTAGTGAATTTCAGAGTCCATTCGTCGAGAGGAAGCGCATCCTGAATCGGATGATGACGCATTCGGAAAAACTCGATCGGGCGATGTCCACGTTTGAGCAGTTCGTGGGGATCAAGAGCTAACGGGTTTTGCTCGTGTTTTCTCGCGAATTGTTGAACTTCAGGCGACGGGAATTCGTATTCGCCCTCAAACCTCGGATGCCAGCCTTCGAGAGTCGCCGCAACACCAAGACCACCGGGTCCGCCTCCCGCAATAATCACGCTGTGGTGCTGCAAAGTTATTCCTAGTTCGTCGATACTCTGTGCAGCTTATTTAGTGGTTTGCACAGATGATGAAGTTCAGCGAACGATTCTAAAGAACATTGGCTCTTTTTGTTATGAATATAGCTAGCCATTACTACCTAGCTGCAAATCCTACTCATGTCGTCAGTCACCACCTGATCGAGCATTATCTCAAGTTCAGGTAAATCGTCGTCGGAGTCGACTAGACGTATTTCGTATCACACCATCTGTCGCCCTTAAGAATAGTCGTTGTTTTCGGCTCAGACCGGGTCGATTTCCGGATACTCTTCTAGTTCACAATTCGGTTTTTCATTACGTCCATGTCGAGCTCTACGCCTAGGCCTGGACCTTTTGGCGGCGTGATAAAACCTTTCTCGAATGCGAGTGGCTCTTTGAATATCGTCTTGTGGAGTGGTCCTTGGTTGGCCTCCTGAATCAGGAAGTTCGGTGAGCAGGTGTCGATCTGGATGGCGGCAGCCGCGGCGATCGGTCCGCAGTACATGTGCGGGGCGATCAACGCGTAGTGCGCTTCGGCGATTGCTGCCACTTTCTTCGCTTCGAGAATTCCACCAGCCTGGCCAACGTCGATCTGGATGATCGATGCGGCTCCCCTTTCGATTAACTGAGCGAATTCGTACTTGGTTGCGAGTCGTTCACCAGAAGCTATTGGGATGCTTGTATGAGCAGCAACACGCGCCATTTCGTCATAGTTTTCTGGCGGAACCGGCTCCTCAAACCAGAACGGGTTGTACTCCTCAAGAATATTTGCGACTCGAATGGCGGAGTAGGTGGTTAGCTGGCCGTGAGTACCGATTCCAACTTCAAGATCGTCGCCAACTTCTTTGCGAATTGCTTCAAATATGTTGGCAGCTTTTCGGATTTCCGGAAGCGAGATGTCACGAGGGCCGGGGTGAAGCGGTGTGAAAGGATCTAGCTTGCAGGCGCTATTGCCTTCTTCAAGCAGTTGTCGGGCAATTTCACCGGCTCTTTGGGGGCTGTCCTGCCATCCTGAAGGCATGTAAGCGTAGGCACGAAGTTTTTCGTGAAACTTACCACCTAGGAGGTTGTAAATAGGCTGATTCGCTGCCTTGCCAGCGATGTCCCAGCACGCCATGTCGATAGCGGCTAGAACCGACGTGTAGTGCAGGCTCGGATGTCGATAGTCGTGTCTACTGCCGTAGGCGTCTGACCAGATCTTCTCGATGTTGAACGGATCTTGTCCGATCAGGAACGCTTCACAGGTTTCGTGAATTAGCTGAATTTGCGAGGTGAATGCTTGCCAGCCGCTGTTGTTGAACGAGCTGCCGGTGACCTTCTCACCTAGTCCCGTGATTCCTTCATCGGTTTCAACTTCCAGAAACAGGAAGTACTTCCCTCCAATGTATGGAGCTTCGTTTTCAACAACTGTTGTCTTGACGCCAGTGACTTTCAACTCGCTACCCTCGAATACTGTATTTTCTGCTCGGTTGGTCGACGTGTTCCCACTATCGATTGCAGTTTGGCGGGATTGTATACCCGTTATTCACGGTGTGAGCGGTTGTTTCGTGAGCGGAATTAATCTAGGCGAATGTACCGGCAATTGATACTCGTCAGCATTATGTGGACGAAGGATCGACGGATGAGAATAACGACAATGTCATCGTTTTCATGCATGGTCAGCCGACCTAGGGCTATCTCTACCGGTCGCGTCCTGAATGCCCTCCCCCTCTGGGAGGGAGGACCGTAGAAGTATCGGCTTCACTCGCTCTAAACTGGTTTTACGATCCAGTCTGCGACTTCGCCCCGAACTACTCGACCGACGTTTTCCATCGTGAACTGAGCTGCGTTCCACTCCGATTCGATTGCACGAGTCGCCAAGTGCGGTGTCACCACGACATTCGCCATTGTTGGTAGTGGGTTGTCGACTTCGATTGGTTCGATCTCTGTAACGTCGAGTCCAGCGGCGAATATCTGGTTCGACTCGAGTGCCCGAAGTAGTGCAGATTCGTCGACCACTGGTCCACGGCACGTGTTGATGAGAATAGCGGTCGGTTTCATCATTTCGAATTCACGATCCGACATAATGTGCTCGGTAACACGATCTAACGGAACGTGGAGAGTTATGATGTCGCATGTCGATACAAGCTCATCGAAACTGACTCTTTTGGCTCCGGTTGCAGCAACGTACTCGGCGTCGTGCTCAATAACGTCGTGGTAGACGAGTTCGCACTCCCATCCAGCGAGTCGCTTGGCAACTCGTGAACCGATTCGTCCAAGACCGACAATACCAATTTTTTTACCTACAAGAGTGTGAAATTCTTCCCGATCACCTTCAACGCCCGCCATCCATGTGCCGTCTTTCACGCTCTGGATCTGAACGTCGAGCTTCCGGTTGGTCGAGAACATTAGGCCGATAGCGTGCTCGGCAACAGCGACAGCATTGGCTCCACCGTTGTTGGATACATTGACTCCCATTTCGGCCAGCCCTGCTTTGTCGATGTAATCGGTTCCAGCACTGAATGTCTGTACCAGTTTTACCGTGCCGACCTTCTCGGCGAGTTCAGACATTCCCTTGAGGTGACCTGTCGGCAGTAGAACAACCGCACCTGCGCACTGCGCCACAATATCGTCGAACGATTGTGTGCTATCAACGAATCGAAGATCGATGCCGCCTACCTTATCTGCAGCTTCCGATGTTTCTTTGAATCGTATTTGGGATCCTTCATTATCAGGACCGAGGATTACTGCGATGTTAGACATGTTGATGAACTGCTTTTCTTTGACTTTTTGGGATATCTGCGAGTAAGGGGGTAAAAACGGATTACTAAAATAGCGTCTGTATGTACGACGGCAGATTATACTTACAAGGCTGGTTCGGAACACAAGTATATTTTCGAACTGCCGATTCTGTTGCTGCGGTGTGATCACTGGCAACGGGTATTTATTCAAACCTAAAATCACTTGTTGTAACTACGAATTTGAACTCAGTAACAGTACGCGCTCCCGCAACAACGGCTAACCTCGGACCAGGATTCGATAGCATTGGCATGGCTCTCGATGTGTGGAATGACCTCACGCTCACCCGAGGAGAGTTCAGTGTGTCATCGACCGGCGAAGGTGCTGATTTGGCACCGCACGATACTCGTAACCTCGCCGTTACAGGCGTAGAGGCGGTGTTCAACCACATCGGCGAGCCTGTTCCTAGCTTGAAATATGAACAGTACAATCGGATTCCTTTTTCTCGTGGAATGGGCAGCAGTTCATCGGCGATCGTGAGCGGTTTGGTTGCAGCTTCGGCAATTGCTGGCGCCGATCTTTCAAAAGAAGAACTAACCATTTTGGCCGCCGATATCGAAGGACACCCCGATAACGTAGCGCCAGCAATTTACGGTGGGTGCACGGTTGGCATTCGGCACGGAGCTGACAAATGGATTGTCGATCAGGTCAAGCTTCCTGAAGAACTTTATGCAGTGCTATTTGTTCCTGAAGTGAAGATGAACACTCACGAATCGAGATCTCGTCTTCCAGACCAGATAAGCCGAACGGATGCTATCTACAACATCGGCCGAACTGCACTTTTGGTGAATGCTCTTTCGTCAGGCCGTTTGGAATTACTGAAGTACGCTACAGATGATCGGCTCCACCAGCCGCATCGTGCGCAGGCGTTTACCGCTATGCCCCAACTTATTGAGGCAGCAATGAAGGGCGGGGCACATGGCGCATTCCTTTCGGGTGCCGGACCGACCGTGCTCGCATTGGCGACAGGGCGTGAAGTGACAATTAGCTATGAAATGGCTGAGACAGCTCGTATATTGGGGGTCAAAGGTAAATCTATGATCGTTGGTGTTGCACACGAAGGTGCCTCAGTGGTTTCGAGTTCATGACGTCCGTTTCAGAAACTGAACGACGTCCAGTCATAGTTCAGAAATACGGTGGTAGCTCGCTCGCTACAGCAAAACATATTCATAATGTTGCTGCTCGTATTCAGGCACGTAAAGACGATGGCGTCGACGTAATCGTTGTCGTTTCTGCGATGGGCGATTCTACAGACGATCTGATTACACTTTCTGATGCCGTAACGAACGGTCAAACCCCTGATGCGCGTGAGATGGACACCTTACTTTCAACTGGTGAACTGGTTAGTTCGACTCTGATGGCGATGGCATTGAAGGCACGCGGGTACGATGCGATTAGTCTGAGCGGTATTCAGGCGGGTATTAAGACCGACATGGTCCACGGTTTCGCTCGAATCGCAGATATCAATACTGATCGCTTGCGACGAGAGCTTGATAAAGGCCGAATCGTTATTGTTGCTGGTTTTCAGGGCTTTGCGGAATCGGGCGATATAACGACTCTTGGTAGAGGGGGATCAGATACGACAGCGGTTGCTCTTGCGGTTGCTGCCGAAGCAGAACGTTGCGAGATTTACACTGACGTTGATGGAATCTACACAACGGATCCACGATTAACCGATAAGGCGCGTAAGCTCTCTGAAATCGGATTCCAAGAAATGCTAGAAATGGCCGTTCTTGGAGCCAAAATGAACCCACGCTCGATTGAACTTGGGGCTGTCTACGATATGCCGGTTTATGTGGCGTCATCATTCTCGAACGAACCCGGAACTCTTATCCACGGAGGAGAGCACACAATGGAAGTCCGCAAGGCGGTTACTGGAATCGCAGTCGACCGAAACGTTGGCAAGATCACCGTTCGAGGGGTTATTGATCGACCCGGAGTCGCAGCAGGGTTGCTGCAACCGCTCGCAGATGCGGGCGTAAGTGTTGACGTTATCGTTCAGAACGCCAGTTCAGATGGCACGACCGACTTCACATTCACAGTCGCTCAGGCAAGCGTCGGCAAAGCAGCTGAAGTGATCGGAAGCGACTCAAGCGTCGAGTACGCCGAAGTCGTTACTGGTTCAGATCTCGCCAAAGTTAGCATTGTTGGCACAGGAATGGAAAATGCCCCCGGGTACGCCGCAAGAATGTTCTCTACGCTATCCGAAGTCGGTGTGAACATCGATATGATCACAACTTCTGAAATCCGTATCACCACGATTATCGATCGAGATCAGGTTCAGAAAGCAGTTCAAGCATTGCACGACGCGTTTGATCTCGAAAAGTCCGAGTAACCTCTCTTCAGTTTAGCCATCATAAGCAAGTCATCCGCGAAATTATAATTTGACCCACCCGTACTTAAGCGTCGTGATTCCCGCCTACAACGAAGAGGCTCGGATCGCGTCGACGGTAAAGGCATTGGTCGAGTATCTGGCGGTATGGTCGTCTGAGGCGGCTGGTCGTGGGTGGGAGCTAATCGTTATTAGCGATGGTTCAACCGATTCGACCGCCAAGATCGTTTCGGAAATAGCTTCTATTGAAGATCAGGTTAGCCTTATCGACGCTCCTCACGGTGGTAAAGGTGCTGCCGTTCGACGCGGGATGGAAGAATCGACGGGCGATTGGCGTTTCCTATGCGATGCAGATCTTTCAATGCCGGTCGACAATTTAGATCGTTTCTTTGGAGATAACTATGGGCATCCGGCGTACGACGTTGCAATTGGCTCTCGCGAAGCTTCTGGTGCCCAACGATTTAACGAACCACGAAGTCGACACATTAAAGGTCGGCTTTTCAACTTAGCGGTCAAGATATTTGCAATTCGAGGGATAGAAGACACCCAGTGTGGGTTCAAGCTGTTCTCGGCTGAATCAGCACAGAAGCTATTCACGCATCAATCGCTCGATGGGTGGGCGTTCGATGTCGAACTGCTTGTAATGGCAAAGAAGGCCAAATTTACGGTGGGCGAAGTACCTATAGATTGGTACTACGGTGAAGGATCGAAAATGACTCTTTTAAAGGGAGTTACCGCCGTTTTGGACGTTGCTCGGGTCGGTCTGAATAATTTGATGAATAAGTACCGTATCGTCGAGAATAAGCGAGGCGTGTAATTATGTTTTCAAACCCTTCGACGGACGAAATTTATACAATACTTCGAGACTCAAAAACTATCGCTGTAGTGGGTATTTCTGAAGTTGAAACACGGGCAAGCAAGTATGTGTCTGAGTACATGCAGCGCGAGGGGTACACGATCTACCCAGTGAATCCCAATCTTGATACTTGGAACGGCTTGAAGGTTTATGACTCGGTCGTTGATCTTCCTCAAACGGTCGATATCGTGGATGTTTTCCGGAGATCGTCTCAGGTTCTAGCCCTTGCGGGTGATGTGGTGGAAGCTGGGGCCAAAGTAATGTGGCTTCAGCAAGGAATCGTGAATAATGAAGCGGCGGCTTTCGTTTCTGTCGCTGGTGTCAAAGTGATTATGGATTCTTGCATTATGGTTGAGCACAAATCGATGAAGTTGGGATTATAGGGTTGTCCGCCGCCGACGCGAAAATAAACGTTAGTTCTCAAAGTTCACTTAGGGTTGCCATCGTTGTCCCGACTTACAACGAAGCGGAAACTTTGCCGGTTTTGATTGAAAAGGTCCTTGAACAGAATATAGATGAACTCGGATTCGTCGTCGTCGATGACGGCTCACCAGATGGCACAGGCGATATAGCCGATCGACTCGCAGGCGAGTTCGATGGCGTGTTCATAGTTCTGCACCGTGAGGGCAAGCAGGGCTTAGGTACTGCTTACATGGCAGGATTCCAGATTGCTCTCGACGCAGGTGCTGATAAAATTATCGAAATGGACGCAGATCTTTCGCATCCGCCCGAGGTCTTGCATGGACTTCTCGATGAACTCGATGGTGCTGATGTGGCAGTTGCTTCTCGCTATGTGAGCGGTGGTGGCGTTGATCCTGAATGGAGCTGGGGTCGTAGGCAGATCAGCTACTGGGGTAATTTCGGAATCCGTTCGATCCTTGGGTTGAATGTGAAAGACGCTACATCGGGATTCAAGGGATTTAGACGGAAAACTCTTGGATCGATCGGAATTGAACGAATGACGCTCACAGGATTCGGATTTCAAGCGGAAGTGGCGTACCGGTGTCAGCAGGCTGGGATGTGTGTTGTTGAGCACCCGTATACCTTCATGGAACGTACCGCTGGAAAATCAAAAATGTCTTTTGGAATAGTTATCGAAGCATTTTTCGCCCTTTCTTGGCTGCGCATTCGCGGCTAATCGCCGCCATTTCGTATCATCATTGGCAAATTCACGTTCAAGCGCGTTGATTAGTGAAGGGTTCTTTTTGAAATTCTTAATTATTTTTTAACAAGCTGTTTTAGATCATACTGAGAGCGATTGGAGCAGCATCGGTAGTGCTTCTCCCGCAGTCGAGCGCAACGATACCTCGCAAATCGGCGTAAGTTTCGTTTTAGTGGGGTTGATCTCGATAATAGTTGCACCAGACGCCTCGGCGATCCACAGCAGCCCGCTGGCAGGTCTAACGGTGGCAGAGGTGCCAATCGCCAGTACGCAATCGGCTTTGTCGATTTCTGCTCGTGCAGCGGCCATCACCTCGTCGGGTATCGGTTCGCCAAACATCACGGTGTCGAACTTGACTAGCCCATCGCACTTTTTGCACGGGTCGGGAGCGTACAGCGGCACGAACTCACCTAACGACACTCGATCGCCACATTCGATACAGCGGAGTTTTGTTCGATTGCCGTGGATTTCTATTAGGTTTTCGAGTCCGGCTTTTTCGTCGAGTGCATCGATATTTTGAGTGACCAGAGATTGCATCGAGCCGATTTTCTCAAGCTCGGCGAGAGCGTAATGACCAGCATGTGGCTGAGCGCTTGCGAGCGCGTCGCGTAGCTCAATTATGTGGGCATCGATTTTTTCGTTTGTTCGACGATTCCACCAGCCAGTAGGGTCTTTTTTGAACTGTGAATAGCCGTCCATTCGCGGAGTGCCGTATTTTGTCCAGAGACCGCCGGCTCCTCGGAACGAGGGTATTCCGCTTTCGACCGACATTCCGGCTCCGGTCATTCCAACGACGTAGTTAGATTCCCTGACTATTTCGGCGATTTGTTCTATGCCGTGCAGGAGTTCGGAGTTTGGGGAATCTCTGGCTTCATTATTAATCATTCGTTCGAAAGAGGATTAGCTATGGCTTCTTGCATGACTCGTCCGTTCATAACTGTGTAGATATCGGCGGTTACGAGATATTCCTGTGGAACGATCCCGTGTTCGGTCGATGTGAGTAGGACTTGCTCGTGCTTAGTTGCTGCTTCGAGCACCAATAAGCGCCTTTCGGGGTCGAGCTCAGAAAGAATATCGTCCAGAGCGAGTACCGGGGTTCGACCTGTCGAGCGAGTCACAAAAATAGCTTCAGCCAGCTTCAGAGATAAGGCAATTGTTCGAGATTGGCCACGTGAGGCAAGGTTCTGTGCAGGTTTGTCGTTCAGGCGAATTTCAAGATCGTCTCTGTGTGGTCCTATCACCGTTACGCCCTGCGCAATTTCGCGCCGACGTAATCCGGGCAGCGCTTTTTTCATCTCTTGCTCGATCATTTCGGCGGTCATAGCGCCGACGTTCGTTCGGTCATCAGATGATGCTGTGATCCGAGGGAGATACTCGAGTTCGAGCTTGTCTCCACTGGTTAGATCGCTGTGCGCGGGAACGGCGTGCTCGTTGAGTCCGTCAATAGATCGTCTGCGGGAATCGGTGACTCGTGCGCCTTCGTACGCCAATCTATCGTCCCAAAACATTAGTTCATCAGGCTCAGATAGACCGTCACGAACCCGACGTAGGAGCTGATTACGCTGTGTAATGACTTGGCCGTATCGCTGGAGCGATTTTAGGTAGGCAGGATCGGATTGCGATATGAGAATATCTAGGTATCGACGACGTCGACCGGGCGATCCGTGAATTATTTCGAGGTCGTCAGCTTCGAAAAACACTATATTCAACTTGCCAACGAAATCGATTGCTGAACGTTTGATTCCGTTTACCCGAAGTCCTTTGCGGAAGCCAACGTTGCCGTTTGCTGTCTTTGCAGCAGTTAAGTCGATATCGATTTGTGCCTGTGTGGTCGTGTCGCCCTGTCTGCCTACTCCGAGCACCTGCATGTGACCGCCAGTTTCAGCAAGCGACCAGTTGACGAGCTCTCGCTCGTGAGACGATCGAGAAGATTTTGCGATTGCCAGCATGTAAGCGGCTTCCAGTAGATTGCTTTTGCCGTGGCCGTTTTGACCCTGGAACAGCGTTAATCCGGGTCGCAACTCTAGCTCGGTGTTTGTGTGGTTTCTAAAACCATTTAGAGATAGCCGAGATAGGTAGATCGGAGTGCCCTTTGCTTTGTAACTAAATGAACGTGATTGGAACGTGCAGATGAGATTCTAGTTCAATGACGCAGAATTTTAGCATCGTGTCGTATCCGAAAGACCAATACATGGCGCCTAGCGTATTGCTGCGCACGGTTAGAATGTTCGGAGTTAACTACTAATAAGACGTTCTGGTGGTGTGAATTGGATCTCAAAGGGCTGATTCGTGATGTTCCTGACTATCCTTCTGAGGGCATACTTTTTCGCGATCTGACCCCCGTTATGGCCGATCCTCGGGCGATGCAATACATCACCGAGACGCTGTCAAATCGTTTGCGGTCATTGAATGTAGAAGCGCTTGCTGCAATCGACTCACGTGGGTTCATTTTCGGTGCTCCGATCACTGCCGCTCTCGATATTCCGTTTATACCAATTCGTAAGGCTGGAAAACTTCCGCCTCCCGTTGTCGGCGTTGATTATTCGCTCGAATACGGATCTGCTCGATTGGAAATGACGACCAACGCGGTCGAAAAAGGACAGCGAGTGGGGATAGTTGACGATCTGCTCGCAACTGGCGGTTCGGCTGGTGCTGCCGTGAAGCTTGTAACTGAACTAGGTGCAGAAGTCGTTTCCATAGCGTTTCTCGTCGAGTTAGAGTTCTTAAACGGCCGATCAATTCTTCCAAACAGCGTCGATGTGTTCAGCATGGTGAAGTACTAGATTTGAGTGCATTAGTCGATTTAACGAATGCTGCTGTTACTTTCGATTTGTGGCAGACGTTGGTGTTTGAGGCTGATGGAACAGCAACTTCGATGGTGCGCCGAGAATCCCGCTCGGAACAGATGGTTCAATGGCTGTCACATCTTGGCGTGGAACTTGAGCTTGCGGTAGTCCGAGAAGTTTTCAATGCCTTATCAAGTGAAATAACCGCTGGTCACGATGACGGTTACGACGCTCCATACGAAGACTGGATAAAGATTCTGGTCGATAGGCTGGCACCTGGTTTAGCAGAGCAAATCGGTTCTGCAGAAATCCAGCACATCGGAAAGCTCGTCGACCAGACATTCCTCGATACACCGCCAAAATTGCTTGATGGAACGAAAGAGCTGTTGGCTGAACTAAGAAATCGTGGTTTGAAGATCGGACTGATCTCAAATACCGGTCTTACGAGTCCACAGACGTACAGTGAATGGTTTGATCAACTTGGAATTCTTAAAGGCTTTGATTTTCTTGCATTCTCGAACGGGCAATCGGTAGCTAAACCTGACGCAGCGATATTCGAGATCACACTTGCCAATTTGGGCATAGATCCCGAAAGATCACTTCACGTTGGCGACAATATGCACACCGATGTTGCAGGAGCAGGGGCAGTTGGCATGTCGACAGTTTGGGTGAGCGGAGGAACGAACTCTCCAGTCGAGACCAATACCGAGCCTAACTACTCAGTCGATTCAGTTATAGAACTACCGGCGATTGTCGACGAATGGTTGGCGTCGCTAGGTCGCTGATTGCTACCCGAGTCGTTTACGAGCGATTCTTGCAGCGAAGGTAATCAATCCAAAATCAATGACCGTCAAAAGCCCAATGAACAGTGTTGCTTCAAAAAAGAACTGCTGCGGGAACATGATGATCAGATAGTCATTGTACGGATCGAGCAACCACAGGTCGTTCGTGAAACTCAAGAAGTGGAACTGCGTGAACAGCCAATTAAAGTCGATAGCCGCCGTTCCACCAAAGATGACTAAGAACGCTCCTGTGCCAATCGCCGACCACTTTAATGATCGTAATAGCAGTGGAAACACATCCTGTTTTAAAGCGATTAATCCGACGGCCAGCAGAAACAGAAGTACGACTCCCGACCAATTTGCGATAGCGAATACGCCTTGCATCAAAGCTTTCACATCGACCATATGGAGTATTTCGCGCTCTTTGTAAAGCGAGACATCTGCCCCTGCGTACTCGACTTGTAAATCAAGGAACTCTTCTTCGTTGTTGAAGTATTCCTTGATCTGATCGGCGCCACGGTTCAGCTGATCGGCAGGTAATCCGGTCCAATTGGGGATATCGTTTCGCCACCAACCATAGTCATATAGCCACTCGCTGTTGGTGATGTAGCTCGTATTAAACAGAATCAGGAAAAGCGGAAGAACAATCGCAAAAAGTGCGGCTCCGACAAGCGGGATTTTGTGCTTTCCGTGTTCGTGAGAACCTAAACCTCGTTTGTCAGTATTTTTCTTCGGTTTGGGTGACATCACGGTTAGGATACGTGGCATTAGTTGAATTGGCGTGCCGACTGGATACGCAGCGCACGAAATACGGAGAAACCATTGAGTTCACTTAGCGAACAAGCGAAAGCGGCTGGAGAGGCGTTTGCCGAGCTAGCGGCGACTGTTGAATTGTTGAGAAATCCGGGAGGCTGTCCCTGGGATGCCGAACAGACGCACGTTTCGCTTCGACCCAACTTGCTCGAAGAAACCTACGAAACGCTAGAGGCTATTGATTCTGGCGATCCCAAAAACCTTGAAGAAGAATTGGGCGACATCATTATTCAAGTCTTGTTTCACGCCGATATCGCTCGCCGGGAAGACAATTTCGACGCGACGTCGGTTTGTGAGGTAATTCGTAACAAGATGATCGCAAGGCACCCTCACGTATTTGGCGATGAAGAGCCTGCTAAGGATTCAGAGCAGGTAGTAGATCGCTGGGAGGCGTTGAAGCGTGCCGAGTCGGGCGGGAAGCGCTCGATAGTCGCTTCGCTACCTTCCGCTATGCCTGCGTTGGCTTACTCATCGTCGGTTCAGAAGCGTGTCATGCGAGCGGGTTTGCCTTGGCCAGAAAAGCACGCAATGCCGCTAGCTTTTGGGTCTATAAAGGGCGAATCACTAGAAGAGGGTGAAGAACGAGCTGGTGAGTATCTGATGTCAGTCGCTAGGCAAGTGAATGCTGCTGGGATCGACGCTGAAACGGCTTTGCGTAAGGCGACTGTGACCTTGCGTGATCACGTTTTGCGTGCCGAAGAATTGGCAGGTGACGATGTATTGGCTGATATGCCTGATATTCAGCGAGCGAGAATTTGGGACAATGCTGAAAGCTAAGGCTAGTTCTCGATCGTTACAGTTCCGGACTTCCCAGCGCTATCGATTCGCCCGACAACCTCACTATAAAGTGTTTCATTAGTAACCAAGCTTTTAATAAGGGTGTCTGATCGTTCTTCCGGAACTGAAATTAGCATGCCACCTGATGTTTGAGCATCGGCTAAAACCATGAACTCGAACTCGGATATTCCCTCGCCGTAGAGAACTTTGCCTTTCAGGGCTTCCATATTTCGTCGAGTTCCGCCTGAGGTTGATCCGGCATGTGCCAGATCAATTGCGCCCGGCAAGAACGGAATCGACGACCAGTTCACTGTGGCCGAAGTGCCACTTGCTTTCATCATTTGTACTAAGTGACCCAGCAGGCCAAATCCGGTCACGTCGGTCGCCGCGTTCACACCGACTTCTTGCATCGCCGCGGCAGCACCCTTATTTAGAGTCGCCATAGACTTCACTGCCGCGACAATCGAATCGGCAGGAGCAGTTCCAAATTTGCCGGCGGTCGTTATGAATCCAGAACCGATTGCTTTAGTAAGAATCAAAACATCGCCCGGTTGCGCGTTTGCGTTCGTGATCTGTTTGCCAGGGGTGACGATGCCGACTGCGGCAAGACCGTATTTAGGCTCTTTGTCGTCGACGGTGTGACCACCAATAATCAAAATCCCTGCTTCTTCAGCTTTAGCTTGTCCGCCTTCGAGAATCTTTGCGATTACATCTGGGCCGAGATCACGAGGGAACGCCGCAATGTTCAATGCTGTGATCGGAGTACCGCCGACTGCGTATATATCACTTAAAGCGTTTGCTGCAGCGATTTGGCCGTAGTCGAATGGATCGTCGACGATAGGTGCAAAGAAGTCATTTGTGAGTACGAGGGCGACGCGATCGTCTATCCGGTAGATGGCAGCGTCATCTCCGGTTTCGATTCCAACCAGCACGTTCGGATCGGTGATGGTCGGTGTTGGCAGCTTGCCCAAAACCTGGGCAAGTTCACTCGCACTGAGCTTTCCAGCTCAACCGGCGCAGGTTGCCAGTTCGGTTAGTCGTACAGGTCTTTCACTCATAGTTATTGAATCGTGCCATACCAGAGTGAATAAATACAGACCAACAAGATACGGATGTTGCACATCGTGTGGCAGTATCTGGTTAGTTAGATTGTTCTTAGTCGATCTATAGTTCATTCATTGCCAAAGCGATCCTGCCGATTCAAATTGACGGCGTTATTCGCGAGAAAGACAATTGGATACTTGAGTTTCAATCGCAACCGTGGGCTTACGCTTCGCGGCTGCCTCGTTTAGCATCGTCCTCGTCCTGTCGTAAAAATCTCCGGTTAGAGTAGAAAACATTAATGTCCAGAATCCCAGAATCCGAAATACTTCCGATAACAGCCGAACTTAGCGATAGCGGTCGACTTGCGATCGGCGGTTGTGATGTTCGTGATCTTGTTGAAAAGTACGGCAGCCCGCTGTACATCTACGACGAGTTGACTCTCCGTGATGTTTGCCGAGATTTCGTCGGCAGCTTCACTGCTGAATATCCGAACACGCACATCGAATACTCTTCAAAAGCGTTTGCTAATCCGGCAGTTTCGAAAATTATCGAAGAAGAAGGCCTCGACATGGACGTGGTGACCGGCGGTGAACTCGCCGTTGCTATTGCTGCTGACTTCCCTGCTGAGCGGATGAATTTTCACGGGAACAACAAGGGTCGTGAAGAGCTCGTCGAAGCGCTTCGTTACGGTATCGGGCTGATCACCCTCGACTCGTTCGCTGAGATTGAGCTTCTGAACGAAGTAGCTGGCGAACTTGGCGTGAAGCAGCAGGTAATGCTTCGACTTTCGCCGAGTATTGATCCGCACACGCATATGCTTACTTCGACCGGGATTTTAGATTCTAAGTTCGGTTTCTCTATTGAGACCGGCGATGCTGAAGTCGCGGTCAAACAGGCGGTGGAACAAGACAATCTTGATGTTGTCGGTGTTCACTTCCATCTCGGGTCGCCGATTTTTGAACTGGAGCCGTATTCAGAGGCGATCGACTACGTCTTGAAGTTCTCTGCTGATATGCGCGATAAGTACGGACTCGATCTGAAAAGGTTTAGCCCTGGTGGTGGATTTGCGATTGGATATGTATCCGACACGCTTCCACCTGCGATGAGCGACTACGCCAAAGAGATTGCAGTAGCCATACGAAAAGGCTGCGACACGTACGGACTCGATGAGCCGATCGTTTCTGTCGAGCCCGGTCGTGCGATCGTAGGTCGAGCCGGCGTTGCTGTGTACACAGTCGGTGGCATCAAGACCATCCCTAACGTTCGGACGTATGTGAGTGTCGACGGTGGAATGGGCGACAACATTCGTCCTGCGTTGTACGACTCTGAGTACGCGGTAGTACCGGTGGATCGTCCGAATGCAGTTCGCAACCAGACTGTCACAGTTGCAGGGAAGTTCTGCGAATCTGGCGACGTTCTTGCGCGGGACGTCCATCTTCCCGACGTCGAACCAGGCGAGCTATTGGCTCTCCCTGCTTCGGGCGCCTACTGCCTGATGATGGCAAGCAATTACAACATGCAAACCCGCCCGGCAGTCGTGATGGTGAACGATGGCGAAGCCCGAGTAATCCGCCGTCGTGAAACCTACTCCGACCTACTCGCATCGAGTCTCGATCTTGACTGATCTAGTCTCAACCGAAGTCATACGCCCCCCTGTTGTTGGGTGGACCACGTTTGGCCATCCGGGTGCGACGCGCCTGCTTTCTCGATCTTCCGAAAGTGGTCGCTTAGCCCACGCCTATCTGATCACTGGGCCCGACAAAGTTGGCAAGCGCACTTTGGCGATTGATATCGCCTGCATGGTCAATAGCGAGGCAGCGGTTGATATGTTCGGTACTGCCGACAGCATCGATCTTGCCACATCTCACCAAGCAGAACGAATTCGAAAAGGAATTCACTCCGATGTCCGAATCATCGATGTGAATACAGAGCTTGAAAAAGACTCCAAAGGTTCTGGTTCGGGTGGCGATAGTGAAGGGAGCGGTAGACGAGGCCGTCAGAACATTTCTATCAATCACATACGTGATTTGATTCGTGATTCTGCTACGAAGCCGTTCGAGGGTAAGAGCAAGGTGTTCATCATCAACGACGCTCAGAGGATGACCATTGAGGCTGCTAACACGCTCCTCAAGACGCTCGAAGAGCCTCCCGACGACACTTTGATTATTCTTACATCGCCAACTGACGAGGCGTTGCCTGAGACGGTTGTTTCAAGATGCCAGCGGATAGATCTTCGACCGGTCGATCCGGAAGTGATCGAATCTGAGTTAATCGAAAGATTTGAAACGGAAGAATCGCAAGCTCGTTCGCTTTCACGTCTCGCTCGTGGCTGCCCCGGCTGGGCAATCGACGCTTTAAACGATTCGACAATTGTCGATGGTCATAATCAGTCAGTACTGCGGTTTGCTGAGATCGTTACAGGCAATATTGAAGAAAGATTCAGGTACGCCCGCCAGACCGGCGGGCAGTTCTGGCGAGATCGTGACGCTGTGTTGGCAGAGATGCAGCGCTGGCTCGAATGGTGGAGAGACATAGCTATGATGCGTCATAAGCTGGATGACCATGTGACCAACACCGAATGGGCGGAATTACTCTCAGAAATCGCCAATCAAATGAAAGAGTCTCAAATCTCTGCAGCCGTGACTTCGATTCAGGATGCGACACTCGCTTTAGAAGCGAACGCAGTTCCACAGCTAACTTTCGAAGTGCTCATGCTCGATCTGCCATGGGCTGATCCAGCGAAAGTCCCATCGCTCACTTTTGGCGATAGCGACGACACCGAATATTAGTTAGTCGGCCATTGCGGCTGCAGTCGATAGCTCGCCGCTCGAAGGATTCGATTCAGGAACCATCCATGGTACGAACGGCAGCCATGTTTTCCTGAGCGATTCTAGTTTCAGAAACGAGTATGGGTTGGGTCGAGGTTCGTAAGGCTTGTTTCGCAGCCTCATGCCCGCCTCTTGGGGAGTTCGAGCGGCCTTCCTGTGGTTGCAAGCCTTACAGGCGCTAACAACGTTCTCCCAAGTAAATTCGCCGCCTTTGCAGCGAGGGTGAACGTGGTCGATAGTCATATCCCGTGGCTTCGCTCCACAGTACTGACAAGTGTTGTTGTCACGAGAGAAAATTTCGTTGCGCGACATCTTACGTCGCTGGAGCGGTCGCCTGACCATGTAGACCAGTCGTATCACGTCAGGTCGGTCGAAAATATCGGTGACGGTATGAACATATTCACCGGTATCTTGAACTGATTCAGCCTTGCCTTTACCCACAAGTTTCACAGCCCTGCGAATATCGCAGATGTTGAGCGGCTGATAGTTCTGATTGAGCACCAATACTGGCGCCCGAGTGCTTTCGCTCATACGGTTTTCCGTTTTCCATCCTTGGCTTAGATGCGCCTATTTGTGAGTGAACTTACGTGCTGTTTATTGAACGTCTACAAAGGGGACTATGGTTTCAAAGTTGAACAGGGGCAAGCTATTCTTGCTCGTCTATTGCTTGTTCGAGTAATTCTAGTGCTTCGCCAAATTCGGCTGGAGCGAATGCGGTAACAACAGATCGTATATCAATAAGTGATGGAACCAACGTCGATTCAAGTAGTAAGTTTCGACCCTTGTCTTGGCCGAGATTCTTGGCGAATGCAATTGTGTTTCCTGTGATCTTGTCGGTTATGCCTTCTCTGCCGTCGGTCATGATGTCACCAACCCCGATTTCTGTTGTTTCAACGTCCTCTACAAACGAGTAACGAGCGACAACGGTCAGTATTCCGCCCGCGATCAGAACGCCGGCGACGAGTCCAATGACTATGCCACCGAGACTGTCTATCCAGCCCATGAACGTAACTTTTATAGCCTTTTTAATCATCGAAGCGACTATGCGGCAGGCGATGAAGACACCAGCGAATATGATTACGTAACCGATAGCCGTAGAAACAGCCTGGCTTTCAACCCCATCCCATATGAGCGACAGAACTTGGCCGGCGAACACTCCGCTAAGGAGCATTCCGACATAGATGGCCGCTGCGTTCAATACCGCTGAGACTAATCCAGTTTTGTATCCCCAGAGCGCGGTGGCCGCAAAGGCAATAATCAGAATCCAATCTAGAACGTTCATTATTTCAAATCTCCAAGGTCGGTAGTCGAGTTTTTGTACTCAATTACACGATGGTATCGTCGAATCATTACCTAAATATTGATAACGCCCATATGCCGGATGAGCGATATTTTAGCAGTAGACGGTTAGGTTATTTAGAGTGGCAGTTCTGTGGATGTGGTCAAATATAGGTAATACTGAGTTAAGTTTTGAATGGAGAACGTTTGTCGAATACAGTTAGTGCACGCCCGACGATTGCAATTGATGGACCTGCTGTTTCTGGAAAATCATCTGTTGGGCGATCGCTTGCAAGTCACATCGGATATCGTTTCCTAGATACCGGTCTCATGTACCGTGCTTCAACTTGGATCGCCATAAAAAACGGGGTCGACGTGAGAGACTGGTCAGCAGTCGCACGAGTAGCCGAACGTATGGATTTCGCTGTTTCAGACGGCGAAACTGGTGACAACCTGATCGTTGTGAATGGTGAAGATGTAACGAAGCATTTGCATGCGCCTGCTGTCGATGATTCCGTTTCGTCGGTAGCTTCCGTTGGGAGAGTTAGGGAAATCATGGTTGCAGAGCAACGACGATTGGCTAACGGTGGTGCGATTGTGATGGTTGGTCGAGATATAGGAACGATCGTTATTCCTGAAGCTCCACTAAAGATTTATCTAACTGCTACCGTTCGAACTCGCGCAAATCGCCGATATCGGGACTTCATTGCAGAAGGCACGGAGATTGAGTTTGAGGACATTCTTCGTTCGATGGAGCAGCGTGATCTCGTCGATTCTTCTCGTGAGAATTCACCGTTGAGAATTGCTGACGATGCTTATGTCGTCGACACCGACGAATTAACGTTCGACGAAGTTGTGAATCATCTCGTCGAGCTTGCTAAGGAGGTTCTCTAATGGCCCAGTGGCTGTTCCCTGCTTTAAATGTTGGGTTCAAAACCACACTCAAGCTATTCTCGGATTTCGAAATCGAAGGACAAGAGAACATACCTAAATCGGGACCGCTTCTCGTCGCTTCAAATCATATTTCTAATCTTGATCCAGCCATCGTTGCGGCTGCTCTTCCTCGTCCACCAGTGTTTATGGCGAAGAAAGAGCTTTTCAAGTATGGGATCGGTTCGGTTTTCATGAAGGGTTATGGAGCGTTTCCGGTGGATCGTCATCGTGCTGATGTTCGAGCGCTTAACTGGATAACCCGGATGTTATTAAGTGAACACCGTATATCGATCGTATTCCCAGAAGGAACTCGGAATAAACAAGGCATCCTGATGAGAGGCCAGCCAGGACTCGCACACATTGCAATGTCGACCGGTGTGCCGATCATTCCAGTTGCGCTTACTGGCTCAGAAAATTTACAGAATCCAATCAAAGTGTTTAAGCCAACGGCTACATTAAGATTGAAGATTGGAAAGCCGTTCATTGCCTCGGGGGCTGAGGGAAGTGCTGCGAGAAGAAAAGCTGCTGCAGTCACTACTGAAACTATGGTGCGAATTGCCCGCATGCTTCCTGAAGATAAGCGAGGCGCATACACTGACAAGTGTGGTATTGAATTGAAAAATACATCCGATTTCACCTGCTCTACCAGTGAGGTATTCGTCTAAGTGTGTGGAATATTTGCATACGCCGGAACTGAAAACGCAGTTCCGCTGGTAATCGATGGACTTCGGTCGGTCGAGTACCGCGGGTACGACTCAGCGGGTATTTCTGTGATCGATTCCTCCGGTGAGATTCAGACGGTCAAGCGTGCCGATCACCAGTCATCGCTCGAAAACCTTGCCTCCGAAGTGTCAAACGGAGAGCTTACCGGAGTCGTTGGAATTGGTCACACCAGATGGGCGACGCACGGTCTGGTCAATAAGCAAAACTCGCACCCACACGCATCGAGCAGCGGGGCGGTTTCGATTGCGCACAATGGAATCATAGAGAATTTTCTTGAACTCAAAGATGCATTGCTTGACACCGGTGTTAAGTTCAAATCTGAAACCGATTCAGAAGTACTGGCCCATTTAGTTGGGCACAGCGTTGCTTCTGGCATAAGCCTGCGAGAGGCTGTGATTTGCGCGGCTAGTCGGATAAAGGGCAATACCGCTGTCGTAGCTGTTTCTTCCGCTGAACCCGACATTGTCGTTGGTCTTAGGGTAGGTAACGCCGGCGGAATCGTTGTTGGAAAAAACGATGATGCCGCTGTGATGTCATCCGATACGATCGCCCTACTTCCGTATACATCAGAATTTATTTATCTCGAGCCCGGCGAGATCGTGGAGATCAGCAAGGGCGAAGTTCAGCTATTCGATTTTGAGGGCAACTCTATTTCTCGTGAAGCGGTAGTCACTGCCCAGAATTTTGAGGCTGCGCAAAAAGGTAATCATCCGCACTTCATGTCGAAGGAAATATCTGAACAGCCTGACACCGTTCAAGCCGCAATGCGTGGCAGAGTGGATTTTGCGAAGGGAACGATATCTCTTCCTGAAATTTCTCTTTCTCTCGACCAAATCAAGTCGATTGACCGAGTGATTCTTACAGGTATGGGAACCTCCATGCACACCGGAATGTTTGGTGCGTCTGTAATCGAATCAATCGCTCGTATTCCCTCGGTTTGTGAGAACTCATCTGAATTCAGGTATAGAAATCCGGTTATCAACTCGAAAACCCTCGTAATCGCTATGACTCAGTCGGGCGAGACTGCCGATACTTTGGCAGCGATGGAGTATGCGCGTCAGGCAGGTTCGATTGTAGGCGTTATTCTCGAAATGGAAGGATCACAGGCTACCCGGGTCGCTGATTTTACTTTGGGTGTGAAGGCAGGCCAGGAAATTTGTGTTGCATCGACCAAAACGATGATCGCCAGTATGACGACTCTGCTGGAGCTTGCTGTCTTTCTAGCGCAGGCACGTGGCGTTATCGATGTCGGGCAAGTGAAAGAAGTCGTGGCCCAGATGTCGGAATTGCCATCGTTAATTTCTTCGACGCTCGATCTCAATGGCGAAATTACTGTGCTATCTGATCGCATTTCCAAGTACAAAGATCTGCTTTATTTGGGTCGGGTAGCGCAGTTACCGATTGCTCTTGAAGGCGCTCTAAAGATGAAAGAGATTGCGTACATCCACGCTGAAGGTAATCCTGCGGGAGAAATGAAACACGGGATGAATGCTTTGTTGGGTTCAGATATGGCAACGATCGTCTGTGCTCCTCAAAACGACCTCTATCCTAAGATGCTCTCGAATATCAGCGAAGTGAAAGCACGTGGCGGTGAAGTGATAGCAATAGTCAGTGAAAACGACGAAACGATGGAGCGTGTTGCCGATCACGTAATTCGGGTTCCCGAATGCCCAGAGTTGCTGCAGCCTTTTGTAACGCTTATTCCACTTCAGATTCTCGCCTATCGCACTGCGTTGGCGCTCGATCGTGACCCAGACAAACCCCGCAACCTTGCAAAGACGGTAACGGTCGAATAATTTTGAACAGTACTTTAAGAGGTAGAAATTATGGATGGATTAGCAGTAATAGGATTTGTTTTCGGACTGGTGGGAGTCGTAGCGTTAGTTCGACTAGAAAAACTTACAAAGACCCTGAAAGAAAAAGGAATCCTCGCAGAGGATTACAAAGAAGAGTAATCCACTGTTCCACAACTCTCACTCACAGTCGAATAATTCGTAATGCCCGATTCGTACTAATCGCCATGAATGAGGCGTAAGATCGTCGCTCTACTGGGAAGCAGGTTGTTTTACTCAGCTGTTTTCATTACTCGAATCGATCTTATTTAGCTTGGAACCGACAGCAGAAAAACAGGCTCTAACAGGATTCAAGGTGAAATTCGCCGAAAAGGCCGGCGCACTCAGCAACAACAAATACCGACGGTACTGGCTAGGTTCGCTTGGTTCTGTAGGTGCAATTCAAATAGCGACGATGGCACAAGGGTGGCTTATCGTCGATAAGCTGGGTGGATCGCCACTTGCGATCGGTTTTTTGGGCGCAGCGACCGCAATACCCACGATTATTGTGAATTTGTTCGGCGGTGTGCTTGCTGATCGTGTCGACCGCCGTAAGCTAATCATATCCGTATCGGCAGCCTCGTCGTTATTGCTACTGCTTCTTGCAGTACTTGATTCGACCGACCAGATCGAAATATGGCACGTCGTCGCCATCGCATCGGTTCAAGGACTTGTGATGGGTTTCGATGGCCCCGTTCGTAGTTCGTACTTTCCCCTTTTGATCGACCGTAAGCACATGATGAGCGCCGTGGCGCTTGGCTCAGTTATGTGGCAGTTCAGTCGACTGGTCACTCCGATTGCGGGTGGATTTCTTATCCGATACGGCGGAACCGAATCGGTCTTCTACGTTGGTGTAGTTGGATGGGCGAGCATGCTTTTGGTGATGATTTCTTTACGAGTGCAATCTTCACCACCCGATAAAACTCGAAACGTTGTCGAAGACATGGTTGAAGGCGTTAAATTCGTTCTTTCAAGGCGCGATTTCATCTTGCTAATTGGTCTTACTTACGCCACTCACTTCTTCGGAATGCAGTACATGCAGTTAATGCCCTTCTTTGTTCAGAGATTAGGAGTAGATGAGGCTGGGCTTGGAATACTGTTTTCGGTCGTTGGACTTGGCGCACTGACAGGTACATTGGTCGTAGGACGAGTCAGAAGTCATCCAAAAATTGGCTACATCATGCTTGGTGGATCTCTGACGTTCACTATGGCGATAGCCGGTTTCGCTTACGCACCTAATTTCCTTATAGCAGTCGCATTCCTATACATCGCCGGGCTTTCGAACACGATCTACTTTGTTGTTGCGATGACGGTGCTTCAGTTACGGGTTCCAGAGCGAATGCGTGGGCGGGTGATGGGCGTTTACACGATCACTTTCAGCCTGATTCCATTGGGAGCAGTGATGGGTGGAACAGTCGCATCGTTCTATGACGAGCGAGTTGCTGTATTCCTTGGCGCCTCGATACTTGCAACGATCTTCGTGATTGTTGGAATTACTCAGCCGATTATTCGTAATATGGATGGATCAAAATTGGTTGATTCGTGAGCAGTTCTAATTTAGATACTGACACACATGCTGACTCTAAGCAGATAGAACGTCGTACGAGCGCGTTATCTTTCAAGCCGTTTCGTATCTACTTCGGTGGCACCGTACTTGCTATGAACGCCCTTAGGTTGGGTGCTGTAGCGCAGGGTCTTTTGATGTGGGAATTGACCGGATCCCCTCTCAGCCTTGGTGGAGTCGCAGCCGCAACTGCGTTACCGATGATGTTTGTGAACATCTTCGGTGGAGTGTTCGCTGATCGATATGAGGCAAAATTCCTACTTGGTGGATCGGCGTTAATTGGTGCTTTGCTGTTCGTGATTCTTGGGGTGCTGGACTTCACCGATACCGTTCGCCCTTGGCATATATTTTCGATATCTATATTCGCTGGATTTGTATCGGGGGCCGATCAGCCATCTCGTCAGGCATATTTCCCTTCGATAGTGCCAAAGTCCGCCATGAAAAGTGCTGTGACGATCAACGGATCGCTTATGGCTTCAGCATCAGTAGTTGCGCCTACCGTCGGTGGATTGCTTATGGCCGAATTCGGCACCCCGTTTGGCTTCTTCATCGCTGCGCTAGGCTGGTTCGCCATGTTCGCGGCAACCGTTGTGCTGCCTCGACGAGGAACATCGATCGTTCAGCGAAGTGTGATGCGCGACCTTGGCACAGGGATCGGATATATCAAAAGTCATCGAGTGCTATTAGTACTGTTGATTCTCGCTTTCTCAAACATGTTTATGGTGTTCGGATGGATCGGTATGTTGCCGGCATACGTCGAGCTGTTTGGTGGTGGCAAACGAGAAGTTGGCTTCATGTTTTCGTCGGCGGGTATAGGGGCTTTAAGTGGAATAATCGTTGCTGGTCGACTTTCACCCGGTCGGCGTCTCGGTTGGATGATTCTTGGGGGTGCAGCATCTTTCTCATCTATCATGTTGATAGTTTCAAACTCGCCCTCGTTGGCGCTTGCCATGCCGCTGGCAGCTGTCGCTCACTTCGGGAATGGCTTGTTCAATATTTCTTCGATAGTCACTGTTCAACTACGTGTACCTGAGGACATTCGCGGCCGAGTTATGGGAGTGTTCGCTATCTCGCAAAGCATAGGAATACTCGGCGGGCTTTGGACAGGTAGCTTGGCGACCGTGATAGGTCTTCGAGCTGGAATGATGGTTGGCCCAACTGTAATGTTGGTTATGATCTCTATAATTTTTCTCACTCAACGAAAAGTAAGAAATTTGCATGAAGATCCGACCCAAGACAGGTGACCGAAATAGACTGTGCATATATTCTTGAATCTGATGGAACCTAACTATAAAAATACGAAACCTAACTTAAGTGTAGTGCGTGAGCGGCTTGAAAAGCGTGAAGAGCTTTTATCGCCATTCGCATCTCGTTCTGTTGATTCAGTACGGGCAATAGCTGAAGAAACTTCCGATACTCGAACTGAATTTCAGCGCGATCGTGATCGAGTAGTTCACACGAATTCGTTTCGTCGGCTGAAACATAAGAGTCAGGTATTCGTCGCACCTCAGGGCGACCATTTCACCACTCGCTTAACCCACGTTATCGAGGTTTCGCAGGTAGGGCGGTCGATAGCTCGGGGGCTAAATCTGAACGAAGACCTTGTCGAAGCGATTGGTCTTGGGCATGATCTTGGGCATACGCCGTTCGGGCATATCGGCGAGAGCGTGCTGAACCAGATGATTTCTGGTGGATTTCATCACAGTCGGCACTCGGTTCGACTAATTACGCTGCTCGAAAAAGATGGCAAAGGCCTGAATCTGACCGAGCATGTGATCGACGGCATCAGAAATCACTCTAAGCCAGAAGGTAAGTTCCTATCGAAAGAAGCAGTAGAAAATCTTTCTTTGGAAGCCCAGATCGTTCGAATATCAGACGCACTTGCCTATCTCGCACACGACATTCTCGATGCGCTTCGTTCGGACTACATCAAGATCGAAGATCTTCCGGTAGAAGCAGTAGACGCACTTGGCGTGAGGCACTCGCAGCGAATCGATGCCGTGATTCGAGACGTCGTTGAGTCGTCTTGGGATTGCACGGGTGAAATCGAAATCGAGGATGGCGATCAACCGTGGATAAGAATGTCGCCAGAACTTGGCAAGATCATTACCGATCTCCGGGTGTTCATGTTCGACAAGTTCTACCACCCGATCAGTGATTCGGTAGAAGGCCATAAGGCTGCGGCTATCGTTGGAGTGCTGTTCGAGCACTACAATCGTAAGCCCGAGTTGATCCCTGCATGGCTGAGAGATCTCTCAGATTCGACAGAGCGGGCCGCCGCCGACTTAGTGTGTGGAATGACAGATAATTACGCCCTGATGATGGCTGAACAAGTCAAGCCTGGGTTGAGCGATGGTGTATTTCAGGGTCGGATTTAGAATTCACTGAAATTTACCCCCGGTTTGGCTCCGCTGGGAAAATCCTGCCCGTATACTTCCGGGACAGTTGTGCCTATCCGCATCCGTGTGAAATCTGAACTCTAGCTATGGGATTTCACATCCAACAGTTAGAGTTTCTGGCCGCATTTTCGAGGATGCGTTGAGTTTCAAATATATGGCGTTAGTCGACGAGGTAAAAAGCCGGTCCGATATCGTTCAGGTCATTTCAGATTATGTGGACTTGGATACTTCGTCGCGCCAGCCAAAAGCTCTTTGCCCATTTCATTCTGAACGCTCGCCCTCATTTGTCATCTACCCCGAATCGGGCAGTTGGCGCTGTTTTGGTTCGTGTGCCGAGGGTGGCGACGTTATCTCCTTCATGATGAAGAAGGAAAACTTGTCGTTCGTAGAAGCACTTGATAATCTGGCGAATCGTGCTGGAATCAAGGTTGAAGAGCGTAATAACGAACCGCGCAAGAGGCCGATCACCGGTCTTATTGAAGCTAACGAGATTGCGTCTGAGTACTTCCTTTCAAGATTGAAGGCTCCAGTCGGCGAGAAAACTCTTGAGTACCTGAAAGATCGAGGAATCGATATAGAAACTGCTGTTCGCCGGGGGCTGGGATTGGCTCCAAGCGGAATGGAGACTCTTTCAGGTCATCTGCGAACAAGGAATGTTCAGGCACGAACGGCTCGTGACGCTGGTTTGATCACTCGTAAAGATGACGGCTCTTGGCGAGATATGTTTACTGGGCGCCTTACGATAGAAATTCGAGACGCACGAGATCGGATTGTTGGATATGGTGCTCGAACTCTCGACGGTTCAGAGCCAAAATATCTAAATACCCCGCAAACCGATGCATTTGACAAGTCTTCGATTATGTACGGGCTGAACTGGGCCGCTGAGTCGATTAGAGCGTCGAATGAAGCAGTGGTTGTTGAAGGGTATATGGACGTTATCGCCGCTCATGAACATGGGTTCACGAACGTTGTCGCATCGATGGGAACGGCAGTAACCGGCCAGCAACTCGATGCTTTGTCACGTCATGCAACTGCAGGTGGCATCGGAACGATTATCCTGTGCCTTGACTCTGATGCTGCCGGCGAAGCAGCGA
>CAWVYJ010000011.1:0-42491 GCA_963934365.1 uncultured Dehalococcoidales bacterium
ATCGTATTACGGCGGTCAATCTGTCGTTTACCTTTACCAACACCAACCAACAATTTTGCTACTCGATTTTTGATGTATACCTTGAGCGGCACGATTGTCTGTCCGTCGCGGTTCGCTTGATCATACAAATGCTCAAGCTGTTTTTTCTTTAGCAGGAGCTTACGTGAGCGGGTAGGGTCGTGCTGTCCGTGCTCACCTGCAGGCGCATAGCCGGGGATGTGAGCGTTCTCGAGCCATGCTTCACCGTTCTTGATGTATACGTAACCTTCAGCGATGCTCATTCGCCCTTGGCGGGCCGATTTAATTTCTGAGCCGAGCAGCACCATTCCCGCTTCGAACGTTTCGTTGATGAAATAGTCGTAGCGAGCGCGTCGATTCGTAGATAGTGCCCGTTGTGTGTCCGTATCAGCCATTATTCCATCTTATGCAATCAAACATGAATCAGTGAGGAGACTTAGTCACTGAAAATAGTGAACATTTCTAATTAGCGGATCCATTATCAAGTTACACACTGAATTTCTGTCGCTTACGGATCTGCCGAAACTTGACCCAATTGGAAGTCTAGCTGTTTGATAGCAGCCTGGATCTGAGGATCTCCACCTTCTGCTGTCTGCGAATTAAGTCCCGATCCTGCTTCTTGGTCGAACTCAATAACAACGTCAGGTTCAATTCCAGTTTCTTCGATAACTCGGCCGTTTGGAGTAAACCAGCGACCGATCGTTAGATAAACACCACCACCGTTGGAGAGCCCGCGGAGTAGGTTGACACTGCCTTTGCCGTAAGTGTTAGTTCCGATGGCAACGGTTCGGCCGTGGTCTTGCAGTGCTCCGACGAGAACTTCCGATCCACTAGCTGAGAAATTGTCGACCAATGTTACTAATGGAATATCTGGGAAGTGGCCTCCTTTTTTGACCTTCCAATCTTCCCGATCACCACGTGAATCGACTTCGTAGGTAACCAGTCCTTCAGTCAAGAATTCAGAAGCGACGTTTACCGTGGATGATAATAGGCCACCAGGGTTGCCCCTCAAGTCGAGAATAATGCCTTTCGCCCCAGTATCGATTAGCTCCTGAACGCCTTCTCGAACCTCTTTCGGGGTTTCTGCTGTGAACTGCGCAATTCGGATACGACCATAATCAGTATCCGCAACTTCCATGACTGTCACACTAGGATCGTCAATCGTGTCCCGAGTAATTGTTATGTCAACTGGATCGAGGCTGCCAATATGCTCGACGGTCAGCACAACATCTGTGCCTTTTTCGCCACGAATCTTGTTCACTGCCTCGAGAACGCTCCATCCAAGAGCATCTTCACCATCTACGGCTAAGATTCGGTCACCAGCCTTAATGCCAGCTTTCTCAGCCGGTGTGTTCGGTAGCGGTTTCGTGATAATTACACCGTTACGGTCAGGCGATGCCTCGACCTGAGCGCCGATACCACCAAAGTTTCCTTGGAAACTTTCTTGGTCGATTTTAAATGTTGAGGGCGGGATGTAAGCCGTGTAACGGTCGTCCAAAGCATCTAACATACCGATTACGGCTGCCTCTGAGAGGACTTTCGGGTCGATATTTTCTGGAATCACAAACTCATTAACAAGGATCGAGTAGGTCTCCCAAACGATTTGAAGGCCGTCAGGGACCGCAGCGGGCTCGTCGGCTATCGGTTGGGGAGTCTGGGTCGCTTGCGTGCCGTCTGCGAGGATGAGCGGGCCGTCATTCTTAGAAGCTGGACTTTCGTCATCAGAACTACTACAGGCGGCGATGACCAATAATGCTGTGACAGCAACCGTTAGTAGAATGACGAGTCTAATTGAATATGAACGTGTTGACGGGAATTTCATTTTGTTTGTGATTCTGGTGGACAAAATTCCGGACACGCCGGAATGGAAGGGAAACAGACGAATATCGCAGAGCCTTGTCTGTTGTATGAGCTAACTATCTAGTTGAGGATACGCTCGTACTACAATCTTCGATGTACGGTTGCGCACGAAAATCAATCAGTGGAATACAGCAGGTAGGCGTTAAAACACGAATGAATACGCTTCCTAATTTACATAACAAGGATAGTGCGACGTTAGATTACTGTAGGCCTAGCCTGCCCGACTAGCGTCGAAACCGGAAATTAAACTTCGTTGCCGATCAGGTCGACAGCATCTTCGGGTCCTTCTTCTGCGTGAACAACTCCGAACGCGGCCTCGATAGTGTTACGCAGGTCGACAAGCCCCCAGCTTTTTGTGGCTGAAGTTGTTATAACTCGAGAGAAGTTTGAAACGTCGATCTGGTCAAGCACGCTCAAGCTAAGAGGTTCTTCGGATGAGCCCGCAATGAGGTCGAACTTGTTCAGTACCAAGATTCTAGGTGTGTCCTCGATTCCCATGTCGGCAAGCTGATCCGATACGACCTGAGTTTGCTCCGCAGCGTATGGACTTGAAATATCGACAACCTGTACCAGTAAGTCGGCTTCTAATGCCTCTTCCAGAGTTGCCCGGAATGCCGCTACGAGGATCGGAGGAAGTTTGTGGACGAATCCGACGGTGTCGCTCAACGTCGCCGAGGTTCCTGAGGGAAGATAAAGTCGCCTCGTTGTCGTATCGAGTGTCGAGAACAGTTGATTGCGTTCGATCACAACGGAAGAGGTGATCTTGTTGAACAATGCTGACTTTCCAGCGTTCGTGTACCCAACCAACGACACGATCTTGGCGTCACCGCCCGTCCGTTGTAATCGCTGTTGATTACGTTGAGAAGCGACCTGTGCGATCTCTTTTTTCACCCGTGACAACTTGCGACGAACCAGACGTCGGTCAGTCTCAATCTGGGTTTCACCAGGACCTCTGGTTCCGACTCCACCACCGAGTCGTTCCAAGTGAGACCACTGACCTGCGAGACGCGGAAGCAAATACTCGGTCTGAGCAAGTTCTATCTGCAATCGACCCTCACGAGAACGAGCTCGTTGGGCGAATACGTCTAGAATTAGAGCCGTTCGATCGATCACCTTTACCCCGAGATTGTCTTCCAACGACTTCTGTTGAGTCGGGGATAGCTCATCGTCGAAAATTACGACGTCGACATCGGTGTGCTTCACCATGTGCTGAAGTTCTTCGATTTTCCCTTTGCCAATGTACGTGCGCGACGGCTTATTCATCGTCTGTGTGACACGGTCGATCGGATTCGCCCCAGCGGCGCGTGCTAATTCAGAAAGTTCAGCTAGTGAGTCTTCAAGCGCCCAGTAATCACCTTCGCTGCGTACGCTAACTCCCACCAGAATCGCTTTCTCTCTAGATGGACCTGTGGAATGTGTGCGTCTTTTTGCCATATGGGCGATTTTACTCCCGGCTACTACCGAGTTAAGAGTTGACTCGAAGCTGTGCCAACCTACGTAGTCCTTCATCTATCTGATCGTCAGGGATCGTCAGTGAAAGTCTGATGTAACCCTCGCCTCCAGGTCCGTATCCGTTACCAGGGGTTACTACCACATTTACTTCGTCCAACAGCTTCTTTGCGAACTCGGCTGAACTATAACCCTTTGGTATTGGTGTCCAGATGTATAGAGCTCCCTTTGGAGCAACAGCCGGAACACCAATCTCGTTCAATACAGAGACTACCTTGTCGCGCCGCTTTTGATATACCTCGTTATTGTCATCGATCCATTCCGACGGCAGATCCAATGCAGCGATACCCATCTCCTGGTTCGCCTGCGACAAGCCGGAGTCGATGTTCGACTTCACACGCATTAGCGCATTGACCATGTCAGGGTTTCCAGAAGCAAAGCCCACGCGCCAGCCAGTCATGTTGGCTGTCTTTGAAAGTGAGTGAAACTCCATGGCGATGTCCATAGCACCTTCTGCTTGCAGCACACTCGGCGCAACGTACCCGTCGTAGGTCACCTCTGTGTACGCAGCATCGTGAAGCAAAGCGATATCGAACTCTTTGCAGTACTTCACTGCTTCGTCAAAGAAGCTAAGAGGAGCGATAGCACCCGTTGGATTGTTCGGGTAGTTAATCCAGAGAGTCTTCGCCTTCTTCGCAACGTCGGTTGGAATATCAGCGAAGTCGACGAGATAGCCGTTTCCTTCCTTGAGTGTCACAAAGTGGGTCGTACCACCTGCGAACATCGTGCCGATTTCGTAAACCGGGTATGCGGGGTCTGGACTTATAGATATATCGCCGGGGTCAATGAAACACAGTGCTGCGTGGGCAATACCCTCTTTGGCACCGATTAGGTTGATCACTTCGGTCGCAGGATCGAGCTTCACGCCAAATCGATCATCGTAGAACTTCGCTACTCGAGCTCGGAACTCTGGAAGCCCTTCGGTCTCGGGGTATTTATGGTTCGCAGCCTTCTTTGACCCTGCTACCAGAGCGTCAAGAACTGGGGCTGGAGTCTGCATATCAGGATCACCTATACCGAACGAAATTACTTCGATACCCTGGGCCTTCTTAGCGGCTATCGCTCGGGATATACCCACGAATAGATATGGCGGGAGGTTTTCAACGCGTTCAGCAAATTTCATTCGAATGTTTCCATTACTTTGGGTGCTAACAGTTCTTTTGAAGGTGTTTTTCGTTCAGTGGCGCAAAATCAGATCAATCGTAAACGAGAGATTAGACACAATGCGACTTATTCCACCGGATATTGGTGCTAAGAAATATCCGACTTAGTCGGGCCAAACGCCAGTGAAAACTTCGACTGCGGGGCCCTCTAGGAACGCCTCACCGGCTTTGTCCCACGAAATTCGCAGTATTCCGCCATCGACAATTACATCTACAATGTCGTCAACCAAACCGTGAGCTCGTGCCGCTGCAGCTGACGCTGTTGAACCCGTGCCCGAAGACATCGTTTCACCGGCACCGCGTTCAAATATCCGAGCTCGAATCTTCGATCGGCTGATTACGTTCACAATTTCGAAATTGATCCTGTTTGGAAACAGTTTGTGACTCTCGACATGAGGACCAACTTTAACCAGTGGAAAGTCTTCGACTGATTCTTCCATCACCACAACTGCGTGTGGGTTTCCAACAGAAAGGCAGGTAATTATGAGTTCACGACTTCCAGCCTGAATAGGGAATTTTTTGATGATGTCGAGATCGCCAATTTGCGTGATATCAACCGGTATTTCAGAAGGAATGAACGTTGGAACGCCCATCGCAACTTTGGCAGCGACCATTTTGTTGCCTTCCATAGTTGGCCAAACAGTTCTCACTCCACCGCCCGTCTCGACTGTCATACCTCCTGCGGCTGGAAGAGCGATTTTTCGGTCGATGACAAATTTAGAGAATAAACGAATGCCGTTTCCGCTCATCTCTGCTTCAGATCCGTCCGGGTTGTACACCCGCATCCTGATCTGAGCAACCTCGGAGTCCTGTACAAGAACGATCCCGTCCGATCCAACACCGAAAGCGAGAAGGCTCATTTCTTTCGACAAAGCGCCCCAATCGCGATCAATACCGCGACCATCGATGGCTATGTAATCGTTACCAGCGCCGTGTAATTTTGCGAACTCTACGGTCATTGTCTCTCCACATGACTTGGATCAAATTGTCTATACAACAAAATGATTCTATGGTCGATCAACCCAATTTGCGAATTTGATACTACTGACGAATATCGGTGTTTTAGTTTGGCTAATTAAATCTAAAATATGGATGATAATCACCTATCGCCATGCCAGCTGTTCACCGCGTCGAAAACCGTTTTTGTGGTCTCTAACGGATCATTCGTCATATCGAACCAGTTGATACGAACGTCATCTAGTTTGAACCAGTTGCTCTGCTGTCTGATCAGACGATTCGTTGCTACAGCGGTAAGTCTGATGGCTTCGTCCAGGTCATATAGGCCTTCCAAATGGTCGATCATCTGCCGATATCCGATGCCGCTCAAAGCTCTAGTTTTGTCTGAGTAGCCGTGTGAGAGCAGTCCTTTGACCTCACTCACCCACCCAGATTTCTTCATTAAAGCAAGACGATCAATGACCCGTCTGTGAAGAATTGAACGCTCGACGTTCAGTCCGATTATGAAATGGTCAAATGGTGGTTCTTCCGCTTTTGAACGGTTTGAATCACAAATCCTTGAATCGCTTAAAACGCGTTCTATTGCCCTAATCACCCGTCGTGGATTCTTCAGGTCGGTTACTTTTGCGACTTCAGGGGCAATATCGTTAAGGTAATGCGCAATCGACTCAATGCCATCTGATTTCAACTCTGATTCCAGTTCGGAGCGTAACTTCAAGTCAGGCTCAATCTCAGGTACTTCCCAACCCTCGATGATCGCCCATATGTATTGACCCGATCCGCCAACTAATATCGGTAACTTGCATCGACTAACGATGTCTGAGATCACCAATCTAGTGATCCTCAAATACTCACCAAGGCTGAAATGTTCGTCAGGATCAATAATGTCGATCATATGGTGAGGAACACCTTTGGTTTCATCAAGGCCTGGCTTAGCTGTTGCGACGTCCATTCCTCGATAGAACAGTCGGGAATCAACGTTCACAACCTCACCATCGAGTTCAAGCGCTAATTCGACGGCAACAGAGGTTTTACCAGTAGCGGTGGCGCCGATTACAGCAACCAGCTTTGGTTTGGATGATGATGATTGGTGGATCAAGCGGAACCCGCCGGCAAACTAGTTTGAGCTGGCCAATGCGATCAGCTTTGAGAACTCGTCGGCTTTTAGACTTGAACCGCCAACGAGGGCGCCGTCGATGTCGGGTTGTGTCAGCAATTCGGCGATGTTTCCGGAATTCACACTGCCACCGTACAAAACCCGCACTGAATCAGCCTTTTCAGAAGCAAGCTTACGAACAAGGTCACGGCACACGGCGGTCATCTCCTGAGCCTGATCCGACGTAGCAGCCTCGCCAGTGCCAATTGCCCAAACTGGCTCATATGCGACGATCAAAGAGTCCCACTGTGAAAATCCTGTAAGACTTTCTTCTAGCTGAGCCGATACGAATGTGGCAGCGTCACCTGATTTCCGAACGTCGAGATCTTCCCCAACGCAAAGAATCGCTACGAGACCGGCGTCAACAACTTCAATTGCCTTAGCGGCGACATCAGCCGACGTCTCACTGTTTATAGTGCGTCGTTCGGAGTGCCCGATAATCACGTGGCTGACTAGGCCATTCAACATGGAAGTAGAAACTTCTCCAGTGAATGCACCGTTTCCGTTTGCGTTGACATTTTGCGCACCCACTTGAATTGAAGAACCCGCTACGGTCTGAGAAATACTGGTGAGCGAGACAAATGGCGGACACACGATCTTCTCGACCCCCGAAGCGGCATCACTCAGTGCGAGAATTTCTTCAACTAGCTTGGTTCCAGACCTAACATCGGTGTTCATCTTCCAGTTTCCGGCAATCACGGGAGTTCGATCAGTCATTCGATTTGTCCTGCGTAACTAGTTATTAAACAGATAAAAATATTAAGCGTCATCAAGCGCCGCTACACCAGGCAGAATCTTGCCTTCGAGGAACTCAAGCGACGCACCACCACCTGTGGATACGTGTGTCATCTTGTCGATAAGTCCCAGTGAATCGACTATCTCTACGGTAGAACCACCACCAATAATCGAAGTCGTCTTTTTGTTATTAGCAACAGCGTTTGCGACAGCGACAGAACCCTTAGCGAACTCCGGCCACTCGAATACGCCCATCGGACCATTCCAAATAATCGTGTCTGCTATTCCGATAATCCTTGCATACTCTGCGGCAGACCGCGGTCCGATATCAAGAATCAGGCTATCGACAGGCACTTCGTCAGAGCCACACACAGTTGCTTTTGAATTCTCATTGAATTCAGGCGTAGTAATCACATCGGCTGGAAGCACTACATTCGCCCCCCCCGATACAAGTAACCCTTTTGCAGCACCTTTATCATCGTCGCTAACTTCAGCCGCACCACCTGATCGACCCTTAGCGACGTAAAACGCCGCAACCATTCCGCCGCCCACAAGTATCGTGTCGACTTTTGCAGATAGATGTCGAAGCACCTGGATCTTGTCGGCGACTTTAGCGCCACCTACGATTGCGATAGTGGCTCCTGTTGAAACCTCTAGCGACTGTCCGAGCATTTCTAGTTCCCGTTCCATAAGCAATCCTGCGTATGCAGGTAAATGGGCGGCGACTCCGGCTGTCGATGCGTGCGCGCGGTGTGCCGTACCGAAGGCATCGTTTACGTATAGATCGGCTAGCGATGCGAGGTGTTTGGAAAAATCTTCGTCGTTCGCCTCTTCGCCTGCATCGAATCTCAAATTCTCAAGGAGAGCGAAACCACCAGTAGCGAGCCCGGATAACACGCTCGCAGGACGATCAGTATTCGGACCTTCAGCATCTGCGACTGGAGAGCCGAGTAACTCTGACAACCGTTCTCTAACTATGCCGAGTCGCATGTCCTCGACGACTTGACCCTTCGGTCGACCGAAGTGAGAGCATACGACAACCTTCGCTCCGCCATTTCTCAAGAGGTTCAATGTTGGGAGCGCTGCTCGAATTCGAGAGTCGTCAGAAATGACACCGTTTCGCGTTGGTACGTTGAAATCGACCCGTACGAGTACGGTCTTGCCTTTTACGTTTACACCTTGAATTGATCGTTTGTTCATCAGAAGAATAGTTCCTACTTCGTTCCGACGATCAATTTGGCGCTATCAGCGAGTAACTGCTGCTGTTCATCCGGCAAAGCGGCCCTGTTTAAAGCACTAAGCGCTTCGTCTACGAGTTCGTCGATCTTGCCTTCAGCGAACGCTCGGCTCTTCGTCTCGCCGAGAATAATTGTCACTTCGTCCAAGTCAGAAGGATCCAAAACACGTTTCATGAATATCTCGCCAAGCCGGCGACGGGTTGTGGGAGTGCCGTTTTCTATAGCGTGCGCAGTTGCAATCGATTTCTTCTTTGATTGCAACCGACCACGTTGAACCTCAGTACGTTCAGTGCCTTCCTCAGGCCACTGTGCTTGTAGATCAATGTTCAAGTTCTGAGCAGTACCGAGTGCACTACCAAACTTATATAAAGCGTTTAGTATTTCGTCATCCGCAGACGCGGCAATTCCACCAAGTTTGGCTGAAACTCCGTACAAAGCACCGTGCTTTCGGGCGACCGAAACGATTTCATCCACGCTAACAGCAGCTCGTTCTTGATACGAAATGTCTAAGTATTCACCCTCGCAAACATCAAGCGTCGCGTTGTCGAGGGATTCCAAAGCCATTGAGATATAACGAGGATCGGCGGCAGGACCACTAGCGTTTCGCTGTTCAAATAGAGACATCCGCGCCATAGCGTGTATCCCATCACCAGCGTTGATCGCCTGAGCCGGCCCCCATGCCCACCAAATTGTTGGTCTCATGTTGCGCTCGGTGTTGGCGTTTTGCACATCTTCATGCACCAATAGGAAGTTGTACAGCATCTCGACTGACACGGCATAAGGCATAGCCGAAGCGTTATCTAAACCAACTGCCTTTGCAACGCTCAATACGAGTTGCCCATGAGATCGATCTTGGACGATGGCTGATTCAGGCTCACCATTCTGATCAACCCATCCCAAGTGATAGGCCATCATTTTGTAAAGCGGTAGCTCTCGTGAATCGACAAATTTTTTTATGGCGGCCTCAAACTGATCTGAATCGTCGGCCGTAAGCCCTGGTAGTGTTCCCGTGAAAGACAATCAAGTTCTCCGAAAAGTACGTGCCGATATCGCCAGAATTGTCTGACTACTCGGCTATCAAATGAAACTACAGTTAAACAAGAATAACCGAGAGCAGTTAGCTGGCGATAATATCGCCAACAATATTCTCAATAGATTCAGCACCGATAGCACCTGTGCGCAACAAGACGATCTCTCCGTCAACGTATGAAACTACGGTGCTCGGCGACGAACTGTCACCACAAGGGGCGTCGACACAGCCTGCGATAATATCGCCGAATATTTGGTCGACGAAAATCGCATCTTTCACAGGATCTCTTCCAGTGAGATTACAACTGGTTCCAGTGATCGGAACTCCTGCGAGTTCAATAATTTTTCTCGTGATAGCGTGATCTGGTACGCGGACTCCGACTGTGCCTGTATTGGCAGTAACAACTGCCGGAACTTTGTTAGCTGCAGGCATCACGATCGTCAAAGCACCCGGCCAGAAACTATCGGCCAATTTTCGAAGCGGCTCTGGAAACTTAGTGCAAAGCGATTCAGCCATCTCTGAATCACTTACTAATAGAGGTACCGGGGTGCCTGAGTTACGACCTTTCGTTGCGAACACATTTTGAACGGCTTTTATATTGAGACCGTCTGCGCCAAGGGCGAAATAGGTATCTGTTGGAAACGCTATGAGGTCTCCTTTTTTGATCGCCAGTACGGCTTGTTTAAGCCCCGAAGCATCGGTTGAAATCAGCATTGCTTAATCTTATCGACCTAGGACTAGTGTGAAAGGTGCATTATCTGTTAGAAATTTCCAAAATTAGCCGTGACTCTAATGACGGGGAGATGTAAATTTACTTATCAGGTTTACACGGACGTGATCACGCGACTCGATAATGGGACGTAGCGGTTGTACCGAATGGCATTTCGCTAACCTGTTTTGTCACTGCGAGCGGGGATCCAAACCATGATCGAAAACCCACCAAATGACGATTCATCCAGCCGGGTATCTACATCAGACGACATCGAAGTAGGTACGTATCTGGAGATTGCGCAAGCCGACCGTGCTCAAGGTAGCAACTCATCAGTCGACGAGAGAATGAAAACGATTGTCATTCTAGACTTCGGATCCCAGTACTCTCGGTTGATCGCACGACGTGTTCGGGAGTCCAACACCTACTGTGAATTGGTTCCCCACGATGCCGGGCCTGAAATCCTCAAGGAACAGGACGTTATTGGCATCATCCTCTCGGGTGGCCCTAATAGCGTCTACGAAGATGACTCACCGATGGCTCCAACATGGGTCTATGACGCCGGGGTTCCTATTCTAGGTATTTGCTACGGCATGCAGCTCATTGCACACCAACTAGGTGGAACTGTAGCCCGAGGTACAGAGCGAGAGTATGGACACGCAGTAGTACATAAAGAAGGTCAGGACAATAAACTTTTCGACGGTCTCGAAAATGAAGTTCCCGTATGGATGAGCCACGGCGACCGTATTGAAGAACTACCGCCAGGATTTCGTTCTATGGCGTACACCGAGAACTCCCCACTCGCAGTCATGGGCAACGAAGAGGGAACCTATTTTGGAATCCAGTTCCACCCGGAAGTTGCCCACACGCCGCAAGGCACAGAAATCCTGCGGAACTTCTTATTTGGAGTATGTAATGCCCCAGGTGACTGGACCCCAGCTAATTTCGTAAATGATGCTGTCGCGAGAATTAAAGAACAAGTAGGTGGTGGCAAGGTCATCTGCGCATTATCCGGTGGAGTCGACTCCACAGTTGCTGCCGCACTCATTCACCGAGCCATCGGTAATCGACTCACCTGTATTTTCGTCGACAACGGTCTAATGCGAAAAGGCGAAGCCGACCGAGTCCAAAACGTATTCGCAAGCCAACTCGGCGTTAACTTGATTTTCGTCGACGGCACAGAGCGATTCTTGAGCGCCTTGAAAGGCGTAACTAATCCCGAAGTAAAACGAAAATCTATCGGTGCAGAGTTCATCAAAATCTTTGAAGAAGTGGCCATCGACATCGGCGAAGTCGACTATCTAGCGCAAGGCACACTGTATCCAGACGTTATCGAAAGCACCAGTGCCGACTCTAAAGCGTCACATAAGATCAAGACTCATCACAACGTAGGTGGCCTCCCCGAGCATATGGATCTCAAGTTGGTTGAGCCACTTAGATACATGTTCAAAGACGAAGTTCGCAAGGCCGGTGCAGAGCTTGGACTCACACCGCAAAGCGTGAATCGACAACCTTTTCCTGGACCCGGACTCGCAATACGAATCATGGGCGAAGTGACCTACGAAAAACTAGAAATATTGCGAAACGTCGACTGGATCGTCATAGATGAAATCAAAAACGATGGTCTCTATGACAAGCTCTGGCAGTCGTTCGCTGTTCTAACGAACACACAGACTGTTGGAGTTATGGGCGATCAGCGAACGTACCAGTACGTTGTTGCAATTCGAGCAGTCACAAGTGCCGACGCCATGACAGCAGACTGGGCGCGACTCCCCTACGACACTCTTGCAAAGATATCGAACCGAATCGTCAACGAAGTCGACGAAGTGAACCGAGTCGTTCTCGACATAACAAGCAAACCTCCTGGAACTATCGAGTGGGAGTAGTTCGGATCGTTTGAGTTGAACGAAGCGCAGCTGGTTTCCAGAGTCGGGTCTAAATGAGACGCAAATTGAGGCATTCACCATTGAAAGTTCTACTAATTGGATCAGGTGGGCGTGAACACGCAATGGCGTGGAAACTTGCGCAGAGCCCGAAAATTACCGAGTTATTGATTGCGCCCGGAAATGCTGGCACGGCTGAAGTCGGAACGAACGTAAATATCGGAGTCGATGACCACGCCGACATCGTGGAATTTGCAACAAATGAGAATGTCGATCTAGTTGTCGTAGCTCCCGACCAACCCATTGTCGATGGATTATGTGATCGACTAAGATCAGCCGGAATTACAACATTTGGGCCATCAGCCGCCGCCGCGCGAATAGAAGGTTCAAAGATCTGGTCAGACGACATCATGACCAAATATGCTATTCCAACTGCCGAATCAGTCGCGTTCAGCAATTCCGGGCTGGCAATCGAATACGCTCGCTCGAAACCCGCAGGATCATTGGTCGTCAAAGCCGACGGACTCGCAGCAGGCAAAGGCGTAATTTTGCCTGAGACCAGTGATGATCTTCATAGCGCGATCATCGGAATGCTTGATCACGGCGCGTTCGGCGAGTCATCTTCAAGTATTTTGCTTGCTGAACGTATGAGTGGCCCGGAAGCCAGCGTGTTCGCATTCGTCGATGGCGAGCACGTCTCTGCCGAGATTGCCACCTGTGACTACAAACGAGTCGGTGAAAACGATGTCGGCCTCAACACAGGGGGCATGGGAGCGTACGGTCCACCCGAGTTCTGGAACGCTGAATTAGCCGCAACAGTTCGTAGTGAAATCCTAGAGCCAGTAGCAAAGGCGTTAGTTGCCGAAAATAGTTCTTTCTCCGGGGTGATTTACGCGGGACTAATGATCACCGAGGCTGGTCCTAAAGTGGTCGAATTCAACTGCAGATTTGGCGATCCCGAAACTCAAATTCTGATGCCAATGCTAGATTCCGATCTTCTGGACATCTGCCTTTCAGTCGCTGAAAACCGCCTTGCCGAAGAAGAAGTTGTTTGGTCGACGGAACCTCACACGTTTGTAGTTGCCATATCGGGTGGTTACCCTGGCTCTTACCCAACAGGATTTGAAATATCAGGCATCGAGGATGCTACCGAACACGGAGTCGTATTCCACGCTGGAACATCCGTTGACGATAACGATGTTCTTATAACTTCGGGTGGTCGTGTGCTCGGCGTGTCCTCATCTGGTACCACCATTAAAGATGCTCGAACGTCCGCTTACACTGGTATGACACAAATCTTATTTGAAGGTATGCAGTATCGACGTGATATTGCCGAACGGGCGGTTCAGGACTAACTTTGAGCACGATCAGCGTTGTATTTGATTTCGACTGCTCTCTCGCAACTTCGTTTGTTGGAGGAATGATGTTCAACGGCTATATTCCTGAGTCGAAGCTCGAAATTGCTCGTGAGCGGTTTCAGTCCGACACAACGTCACTCCGCCTGTATCAAGAAGAGGTGTTCGATAGCGTTAGCCAAACGCCAGCCGAGATGTCACAAAGGGCAGCCGATGGAGCAGAAATTCGTCCGCTAGCTCAACAATTATGTGACGAAGTTAGAAAAACTGGCGGATCGGTTGTTGTCGCCTCGGCGGGACTTGATTTCTATATTAAACCAGTGCTTGATCGAGCCAATCTTGACCAACTCGTTATTCACAGTGGAATTGTAATTTCCGATCCGACATGTCCACCGCCATTTAGATACGATTACCCTTCTTCCGGCGACGCTTGTGAAGGCGATTGGGTTACATGCAAATGCAAGGTAATCAAAGATTTAAGAGATGCAGTAGCCGATAGCGAAGTAATATTCATTGGCGATGGATTAGGTGCCGACGTATGCGCTGCCACAAACGCCGCAGATAAGATTTTCGCACGCGGTCGGTTACTCGCATATTGCAAAGAAAATGATATTTCAGTTACGGAATTCGGTGACGATTTTGGACCGGTTCTAAGTTACGTCAAGAACAAGACGTCAGCCAACGGAGCTCAATAGATAGTGATCCCACGATATTCTCGACCCGAAATGAACGCCATCTGGTCTGAAGACAACGCCTTCGATCTATGGCTGCAGGTTGAAATTGCAGCATCTGAAGCATGGACCGACCAAGGCGTCGTCCCCGCAGAAGATATGGCAAAGATTCGTCATGCCAAGTTCGATCGCAGCGCATACGATCGTTGGTTTGACGAGACCAAGCATGACATCGTTTCGTTTACTCGCGCCGTTGGCGAAAGTCTTGGTACGGAAAGTCGCTGGATTCACCACGGTCTAACGTCCAATGATGTAAAAGACACTGCCCTCAGCATGCAACTTACACAGTCGTGTGATTTGTTGGACCGAGGTGTTGTAGAGCTACTTAATGCACTCCAATCCCAAGCGATCAAATACAAGACCACACCTTGCATCGGTCGTTCACACGGTATTCACGCCGAACCAATTAGCTTTGGAATGAAACTCGCCCTCTGGTTCGCCGAAATGAATCGAAACCGAGAACGGCTGGCTGGGGCAAGAAAACGAGTAGCTGTGGGAATGCTCTCTGGGCCTGTTGGCACGTTCGCTTCGGTACCACCAGTGATCGAAGAATCTGTATGTGAACAACTGAATCTCTCCCCTGCTGAAATATCAAACCAAGTGATCCAACGAGATCGACACGCCGAGTACGTACAAGTCCTCGCATTAATCGCCGCAACGCTCGAAAAAATGGCGACTGAAATTCGTGGACTACAACGCACCGAGGTCAGAGAAGTTGAAGAGCCCTTCGGCAAGCCCGGTTACGTAACCAAGGGTTCATCGTCGATGCCTCACAAGCGCAACCCTGAGTTGTCAGAACGCATTTGCGGACTGGCACGCCTAATCAGAGGTCATTCGATCACAGCGCTAGAAAACATCGCTCTGTGGCACGAACGCGATATATCGCACTCTTCTGCCGAACGCATGATTCTTCCGGATGCTTCGCTTGGACTCGACTACATCATGAGTTTGATGACTGGAATAATCACCGACATGGTCGTACATGAAGATCGAATGATGCAAAACCTCGAATCAACACGAGGTCTCGTCTTCTCACCAAGGGTCATGCTTTTGCTAGTCGAGTATGGAGTCGACCGCGATGATGCCTATGACGTGGTCCAACGAAACTCGATGAAATCTTGGGACGAAGAACTCGACTTTCGAGAACTCGTCAAAACTGATCCAGTGGTTTCGGAAAAAGTCTCAGCTGAGGTACTAGACGATCTGTTCGACTACAACTTCTATCTTGGTCATGTAGATCACATTTACAGTCGAGTGGGTATCTCGGAGGCTGCAATTGACTGACGCCATTCTCGAAACGAACTTACAAGGTCTTCTTTACCGAGGTAAAGTCAGAGATACATACGATCTGGGAAATGATCGGCTGCTGATGGTCGCTTCAGATCGAATCTCAGCGTTCGACGTGATTATGGATCAGCCCATACCTGGAAAAGGTGTGATTCTCACGCAAATGTCATCGTTTTGGTTCGACATCATCCAGCACGTAATGCCCAACCACGTTATCGCCACCGTTAGTGATGAAGCTGCGATGGCAAACGTTGAAATCACCGGTGCCTTAGTCGATCTGTCACCTGAAATAGCACGAAGATCGATGGTAATAAAAAAAGCAGAACGACTAGATATCGAATGTGTTGTTAGGAATTACATCGCAGGCTCAGCGTGGGCTGAATATGAAGAATCAGGCACGATGAACGGGCAACCCCTCCCTACTCGTATGAAAGCAGCAGATCGATTCTCGGAACCAGTCTTCACCCCTTCGACAAAGGCTGAGTCGGGTCACGACATGCCGATGACTCCACAAGAGGCCAAGGATCTAGTCGGTGTTGAAATGCACCGTATTCTTGAAGAAAAAAGTATCGAAATCTTCCAAGTCGCTCACGAATATGCAAGTGAATGCGGAATGATTTTAGTAGATACAAAATTTGAGTTCGGTTTCGTTGATGGCGAATTGACCATCATCGACGAAGTACTAACTCCCGACTCAAGCCGATACTGGGATGTAAACGACTGGGCACCGGGAAATTTCCCTCCAGCATTTGATAAACAATTCCTGCGAGCGTGGCTTCTCGATAACGATTGGAATCAGGAACCACCTCCGCCCTCACTGCCCGACGTAATTGTTGAGCAAACTCAGGCACGATATCTCGAGTCTTATCGGCGACTCTCGGGCAAGTCACTGGTACTGTAGATATCTGTTGAAATTACTGACACACATTCAGTGTGACTAATGGGATCGTATGGCAGACACAAAACGCAAAGCAACCACCCGTCCTGACAGCCACCGCGGCATGACCAAAGGACAAATTCGTGAGGAACGCCGAAGCCGAAGTAGGTCAAGGGCGCGCAGAAAACGGACTCTTCTTATGTTCGGTGGAATCTTATTCGCCATCGTATTCATAGCTGCGCTTGTATTGCCATCTAACTTCGGTTCACAAAACACCGGCGGCGGAGTTCATTCAGGTGGTCATATTAAGATCGACCCAGATGACGGGCGCGGTCACATCATTCCTAATACTCCTCGGACCAAAGACTACTCCGTAATACCTGCAACCTCAGGTGAACACTGGGCCAGTTCGACAACGCCGTTGGGTATTCCCTCTCCGGCTCGGTGGGGACGGTATGAGGCTGTGATTCCTGATGAGATCCTAATTCATAATCTTGAGCATGGCGGAATTGGCTTTCACTACGACTGTGAAGAAGAATGTCCCGAAATCGTGGCTGCGCTCGATGACTTAATACCTCGAAACCCTTCGCAATACATCATGACTCCCTATCCGGGATTGCCAAGCAAGATAGCGATCACAGCATGGCGCCACCACATCTACCTTGATGAAGTCGATGTCGACGAAATCCTTAAATTCATTGAGGAATATCAGGATCGAGCACCTGAGCAGGTTTACCAGAACCCGTATTGAGATTGATTACCCGACTTTTCAAATTCAATTCCAGTAAGCAATGAACGACAGAAAGCCTAAAATCAAAGAATGTTTCTCGCAAAGGTTCATGTATCGCTAAAGCCTACGGTCAACGACCCACAGGGTCTGACGATCGCGCGCGCTCTGGGTCGTCTGGGCTTCGATTCTGTCGACTCGTTGCGGGCTGGTAAGTACTTCGAAGTAAAGATAGAAGGCAACGATAAGGCAGTAGCGGAATCCGACGTAAAGTTGATGTGCGAAAAATTGCTAGCCAACCCGGTTATTGAGACGTTTAACTACGAACTGGAAGCCGTATGAGGTACTTCAAATTCGTGTTCGGGTGCACGTAACCTTAGTCGGTCAACGTGCCCTTCGTGCTTGGAATTCCGTCAGGATTACGGTCGTCGATTCGTGAAGCATCGCGTAACGCTCGTGCAAATGCCTTGAAAGAAGACTCGATCACGTGATGTTCGTTCTTTCCTGCCAGCACTCGAATGTGTAGGCAGAACCGACCCTCGACAGCCATAGCCTCGAAGAAGTGACGAGCCATGTCAGCTGGGAACTCTCCGACATTATTATCTGATCCCATGTCGATCACTGCGTAGCCGCGACCCGATAGATCGAGTACTGCGTGCGTCAATGCCTCATCCAACGGACAACTTCGATCTGCCATGCGGACGATACCCTTGCGATCACCAAGTGCCTGGTCGATTGCTCTACCAAGAACAATCGCCGTGTCTTCGACTGTGTGGTGAGACCCTGTTTCGAGGTCTCCATTGGCTTCCACCTTAAGGTCAATCGAACCGTGTCGAGCGACCTGACTCAGCATGTGCTTCAAGAAGCCGATAGGACTATCGACTTCAACTTGACCAGTTCCATCGAGGTTGATGGTAATTGCGATTTTACTTTCGCCAGTCTCGCGAACGATAGTTGCTATGCGAGCGTCTTTTTCTGACATGCCTGAACCCTTGACTCACAAATGTGCGTCACAAACAAAAAGTTGGTTGAACGCTATGAAAGATACTAACTGGCAGCTAGCAAACTAAACAATGCTTCTGAGTGCGTCGATTAGCCGGTCTGTCTGCTCACGAGTACCTGCGCTGATGCGCAAGGAGTCATTGAGAACACTTTGTGGGAATCGACGAACGAAGATTCCGTGCTTGGCAAGTCCGATATACGCTTCTTCTGCTGTAAGTCGCGCGAATCGGCAGAGTAGAAAGTTGCCCTTAGACGGATAGTAGGAAATACCATCCAAGCTATCGATAAATTCTTCTAATCGCACACGCTGTTGCACAAGGCTTGCAGCACGTTTTAGCAATTCATATCGGTGCTCTAAAGCGGCTAGCACAGCAGCTTCACCCGCGATGTTGATGTTGTACGGCTGCTTGATGTCCATCAGGTGACCGATCAAGACTTCAGAAGCGATCGCATAGCCGACTCGTAGACCCGCAATGCCGGCCCATTTACTGAAAGAACGCAGAATTACTAAGTTTTCGTACTCTTCGAGCAAGTGTGAAAGAGAGCTTTGTGCGAATTCGTAGTAGGTCTCATCCACACAAACGACGATCCCAGTTTCGAGCAACGCACGAGCATCCGACTCAGTAAGCAGATTTCCAGTTGGATTGTTAGGCGATGCAAGGAACACGATTCTAGCCTGATCATCGATAGCTTCCAGCATTTCGGGAATATCGATATCCCAAGTTTCATTTCGGGGAACTGAAACGATTTCACCATCAGCTAGTCGAGCAGAAAATCCATACATCCCAAACGTCGGCTGGCAATCAATCACCTTTTGACCACGCTCGACGAACAATCGCATCAACAGGTCGATGATCTCATCACCACCAGCCCCCGCAATGATCCGTTCCGCAGGTTGTCCTGTGTACTCACTCAACGCTGCTCGCAAAATTCGCTGCTGCGTGTCGGGGTATAAATGCAAATCAAGCGTCGCCAGAGCCTCAGAGACCTTGTCGTAAGCACCGTAAGGGTTCTCGTTGGCATTCAGCCGAATAACGTCTTCCGGCTTGATACCAGCCTGGCGAGCGAGTTCAGCCGACGGATCTACACCGTGGTAGGTCGCTATCTTGGCCATGTGTGGCCGCATGAGTTTTTCAAGTTGTGACATTTTGTGTGATTCTGAAGTCTTCGAAGATTATTCGCCGATGATGTGACGACGTCGGTATTCCGACGCTGCGGCGTGTCCATGTAACCCTTCGAGTTTGGCAAGGAGCTCAGCGTCTTTAGACAACTTCAAGAAAGTATCATCATCGAACGTCAAAACGGGCGTAACTCGTACGAAATTTCGCACCGATAATGCCGACGAGAACCTAGCTGTCCCCGCAGTTGGCATAACGTGAGATGGTCCGGCAACGTAGTCGGCCATTACTTCTGCCGACCACTCGCCAATGAATAATCCGCCAGCGCTTGTTACTTTGTCTACAAGATCGTTAGCATCTCTAGTAAGAATGCATAAGTGCTCCGGTGCCGCAGCGTTCGCCACGGCAATCGCTTCTATCGTGTTGTCCACGACAACCGCGACTCCACGATTCATGAACGCCGCTCTCGCAATACTTTCTCTTGGAAGATCTTCAAGCTGGCGCTCTATCTCAGCTTCTGTCTTGTCGATAATTTCATCTGACATCCCGACCAGAATCGGCATCGCAATAGTGTCGTGCTCGGCCTGAGCGATCAAATCGGATGCTGTGAACCTAGGATCAGCTGAGTCGTCAGCGATAACCAAGGTTTCGGTCGGACCATATAAGCCGTCGATGCCGACGTCTCCGAATACGAGTTTCTTCGCTGCCGTTACCCATGCACTCCCCGGCCCACAAATAAGATCCACCGACGGTATGGTTTCAGTTCCGTATGCCATTGCTGCAATTGCCTGAGCGCCACCGAGTTTGAAAATCCGTGATGCACCAGCAATTTTAGCTGCGGCCAAAACTGCAGGGTGAGGCATTGAATCGGCAGGGGCTGGAGTAATGACGATGATCTCTTCGACCCCTGCAACCTTGGCAGGAACTACCGTCATTATTACGGTCGAAGCCAGTGGAGCAGTGCCAGCAGGTACATACGCTGCGACAGAACCGAGAGGGGTTACTCGTTCGCCGAATTTACCGGCTCCATCGCTCCAGCTTTTCGGAAGACCCTTGCTCTGGAACTTTCGTACGCGTTCGGCAGCAAGTTCCAATGCATTGATTGAAGCGGGATCTAGATTATTAAATGCTGCGTTGATCTCAGACTGAGGGACTTCAAATGTGACAGGCGAAGAGCCGTCCAATGCCGTATTTATGCGAATAAGACCGGCATCACCTTCGTTTCGGACAATATCGATGATCCGTGATGCAAATTCGATGGGAGAAACTTTATCGGGGAATAATCCGCGCCCATCTGACAAAACTGCCTGAGCAGGCATATTTCGTTCACGCTTGAAGTAGTCGATTCCGGCTTCGGCACCGATGACTCGTTTCACGATTACTCACCCGATTCTTTGAACGGCTTAAGGTTTTTGATGAGACGGTCATACATCTCGCATCTTTCCCGGTAGACGTACTGAACGTCATTTGCAGCAATACCTATACCACCGAGGTCTCGGAAGTGACTTACAACGTCGGGTAGGTCTGATTTACGAACCAAAACCTGAACTGTAAACCAATTGTTCTGATTGCCTGTGTGCACAGCCGAAATAGTTGGACCATCTAATCCACCAAGCTGGGGACGGCTCATTACCTGTCGTGCAATTTCATCTTCAGATTCGCCTTGAATATCTCCCGTTACCCGTTGGTATTTCTGAGCACGTTGGCTTGCCTCGATTTTTTCGATAATTTGGCGAGCGTATCTCAGTTTCTCCGGGTCGTTTGCCAAAGCACGACCGTTACCAACGATCACTGACTGCGATTCGATCACAGTACCGTCGACCAAAATACGTAATCCATTCTCACGGAGGGTCGTGCCGGTCGCCGTGATATCAGCAATCACGTCGGCATATCCCATTACTGGAGCCGCTTCGAGCCCCCCTGAGACGTGAACCATCGAAACGTAGTTGACGTCGTTCTCGTTCAAGAAACGTTTGACGAGGCGTTCGTATTTGCAGGCGATGCGTAGATCGCGCCCCTTGGCTCGGAATTCCAGCGCTATATCAGCAAGATCAGCCATGCTGGTCACATCGAGCCACGCATCAGGAACTGCGATTACTAGCTTTGAGCTACCGAATCCGAGCCCATCGTGCAATAACACAGTATCGCCACGTTCGAGGCGTGATTCGTAGTAACGGTCGAGCCCGACAACGCCAATGTCAGCACTTCCGCCATCAATCTCGATCGTAATATCCGACTGTCGCTGGAAAAGTACATCGACACCTGGCAAAGACGGTATATCAGCCGTGTAACGTCGAGAATTGGCGCGTCTTACTGATAGTCCGCACTCGTCCAATAATTTGGAAGTGCCGTCGTATAAAGCTCCACTAGATGGCAGGGCAAAACGCAGATTGGTCATTTCGCCCCTTGCCCTTCGCTAGGTTCATTTGAAATTTGGAAATCTATGGCGCATCGTTTTCCGCTGGCTCTAAGTTGTTTAGCTTTAGCTACCGCCGCAGCAAATGATCCTTCCGAAACAGATGAAACCATTGCGGTCTTTTGGGAAACATCGTGACTGGGCCTAATCGCAGCTATTACGGAGTCAAGGTTGTAAGCGAACCCGAGTGAAGGTACATCGCGGTCATAACCGAGAGCTTTGGTGAGGCCGTCGTATCGGCCTCCGCCACCAAGCGTTTCCGACTGATCGTCGTTCAGATAAATATCAAAAAGCATCCCCGTGTAGTAGGCAATGCCCCGAGCCATTCCGAAGTCAATGCTCAAACGGTCGCTTGAGACGCCCTCGATTTTCGCCGACTTAAGCACTTCGCTCAAATTCGAAATCAATTCGACAGATACTCCGGCGGATGAAAGAACAGCTTCCCCCTGTTTGAGGGCAATCGCAGCTGAGCCACTGATCTGTGAAAGTTTTGTCAGCATCTCCAGCGCTCTCTCGAAGTCTTCGGGATTATCGACTTGTGACATTTTACGAGAGAGTCTTGCAACAATCTCAGCTGGTGTTCGGACTCCGGTGTTATTACCGAATTGCACGCCCATACCTTCAGCCAAAACTTGCTCAATCGTCGAAGCTATGCGGTCCCGATCTGCGGCTGCTTGGGCGTTATCGACTACCGCTTCGGTGATAAATCCGAGCGCAGTCGCTTTGCTAGACACCGCTGCGATTTCACCGTTTTTCAGTTCGCCGATGTTGTTGATAAGAAATAATTTTGCTCTTTCCGAAAGGTTGAACTCAGATAGAGTATCGACCAAAACACCAACGTGCCCGACAACTACCCGCCCACCAGTAATCCCTAGCGCTTCAAGACCTTCGAGGGCCATCGCGATAATTTCGCCATCGGCTGAAGGATCGGACGCACCGATCATTTCAGCTCCGAGTTGTGTGAACTGACGAGTTTTGTCGCCGTCCTCGTCTTCCGGGCTGGCATATCGGAAAACAGGGCCGTCGTACATGAGCCGAACCTGGCCGACGTTCACAGTAGCGTTAGCTACCTGTCTTAGTATTGCTGAGGTAAATTCAGGCCTTAAACTAACGTCTAGTCCACTAGGCTCCGAGAACCCGTAGAGCCTCGATGACAGAGCTCCACCAGATTTCCGAATGTAGAGTTCCGTTTGCTCGAGGATAGGAGTCTCGGAACGGTCGTAACCACGTAGATCGAATACTCCGCGCAACATCGTAATCGCAGCGTCACGCTCTGCCAGTGCAGTCGGACCTATATCTTGCATATTGGGGAGCCGACGAATGGGCTTGAATTGAGAAGTCATCGTGCTAACAATTATGAGCGATTTCGCTGCCGAATTTCGAGCCAGAGCACCTAATTCTAATCGAGTTTGCCAAAACTACCCCACCACTAAAACCGTGAACCGTGTAGTTTGTGGAATGCTACAAGATGAATATCGAACGATTGTTCCGTTGGTGAGGTGTTGAGTCATGGTTGAATCTAAACGCAAAGTCGCTGTGGTAACCGACTCTGCTAGCGCGTTTACGCCCGAATTAGTAGCTGTACACAGTTTGTACGTAGCCCGAATGGAAATCACTATCGACGGCAATACGATGGTCGATGGTGCGAACACGGAATTGACCAACTTTTACTCGATGCTGGAGTCATCCGAATCGATACCTACTTCCTCAGCGCCCAAGCCTTCTGAATACGTTGACCAATTCACAAAAGCGTCACAGACCGCAGAATCAATATTCTGCGTGAGCGTCGCTGCTAAGTTGAGTGCAGCTTATGCTGCTGCCAATTCCGGTGCTTATCTGTTCAAAAACGATCATCCTGAAATCGAAATTAGAGTTTTCAATTCAGCGACTGCAGCAAGCTCGCAGGCGTTAATCACACTGGCTGCCGCTCGTGTCGCTGCCGCAGGATGTTCTATTGATGAAGTAGAAGCAGTGGCCTCCAATGTCGCAAGTAAAGTACGACTCGTAGCAATGCTCGACACCCTTCGATTTATCCATCGAAGTGGCAGAGTTCCGAAAATTGCAGTCTGGGCCAGCAATGTATTGAACATAAAGCCAGTGATGGAATATTCGACTGGCCGGATTGGATCAATATCTAGACCAAGATCAGTGACAAAAGCAATTGAACGAATCTGCACAGAAATGTCGAATGATCTCACGGGAAAAACCGCGCACATCAATGTGATTCATGCCGGAGCACCTGAACGTGCTGACATTTTGAGAGAGTGGGCTGCCCACAATCTGAACTGCGCCGAACTATTCATAACCCAATTTCACCCGTTTATGGGCGTACACACCGGACCCGGACTTGTAGGAGCCTCTTGGTGGGCTGAATAGGCAATCGGCAAAACCTAGCAATAACCTAGAATCCCCAAACTCGAGCTGCCGTCTTGCCCAGTATCCAATCGATGTCGTCTCCCTTAGCAAATGCCTGATGACTACGAACACCTTCAAGACTGTTCCCGTAACCTTCACGACCCGCACTCGGTGGATAGTCACTTCCCCACATCATGCGATCTACCCCAAACGCTTCATATGCCATTTCAAAAAGAGGTGGAATATCGTCGAAGCGGAATTCAGGCAGTAAAATCGGTGGCCGAGGAGTGATTTCGCCCAAGCCTGGAACCTTGATCGTAGTATTTGGGCGCTGAGCGCATTCAAGCGCCGATTTGAAGTCAGTGTACGGAGCGTCAGTAATGCCGACACCTGCCAAGTGCTCAATAACGATCTGAGTGTTCGGGCAATTATCAATGATCTTCTTGAAACTATCGCTGGCAAACCGTTTGTCATCACCAATCGAACTGATCACCAAGCCCAAAGACCCTGCTTTACGCCAGATATCCGTCACGTCAGGTAACGCATTGAATGCACCGTCTGGCGCAATTCGTACACCCGCAGCGCCTTGCTCCGCCAATGTTTCAAGGGTTCCGAGAGGATCGGGATCTGCCGGGTCGATCATTACGACCACCTTAAACCGACCGTTGCGTTTCGCAGCTTCCTTGAACAAGTAGTCGTTGTCGTATGTGCCACCGTGCTGAATCAGCACGGCACCATCGACACCCGCCTGGTTCATTTCGAACTCAAGAGATTCAATAGGAAGAAACCAGGTTTTGCCTGCATGGCAATGGGTGTCGATGATCATGTGATAGTGATTTTTGCGTTATGTGTGCCGTAACTGTCGTAACTGTGATGAACACGATTCGCTAGACTAAGTTGCGATTTCCATTCCCGATGTACCGACGCCTGAACCTTCGGAAAGCACGAGAGTGTCGATTTCCTTACGGATATCATCTGACATCTCCCAGTCTCCACCAAGATTCTCAGTCGCGTTTGCCGGAGTTACTGAACCCGCGAGCGCAACGCTTATTGCATCGTTGGCAAGCACCCAAGCAATTGCTAGCTGAGGAATCGTCTTACCGTGATCGCCCGCGATGACCTTCAGCTTCTCAACGACCGCCACGTTGGCGGCCAGGTTCTCAGGTCCCCAAGAGTTGATTCCGAAGTTGGCTGCACTGCGGCGCCAGTCGTCATCACCGAACGTCTTGTCGGCAGTCCATACGCCTGTGAGTAAACCGTGTGCAAGTGATCCGTAAGCCATGATTCCCATGCGGTTTTTCTTCACGAAAGGCATGACGTCGGCTTCAGGTCGACGGTCGAAAATGTGGTAGCCGATCTGGTTGGTGATGATCGGACTTGTCTCTCGACTTTCAGCCATCATTTCGACCGAGAAGTTGGAAACTCCAGTGTGGCGGATTTTTCCAGCTTTCTTTGCCTGTTCAAGAGCTTCCATCGGTTCCGAGAACGCGCGGTCGTGATCAGGCCAGTGGATCAGAAACAAGTCGATGTAATCAGTCTGCAATCGCTGAAGACTTTCGTCGATAGATGCCAGAAGTCGTTTAGGATCTGAGTCTGAAACAGTTGCTGCACGACGATCTGGATTATCTCTAACCCATTCACGTGCGCCCTTTGTGACCAGAACAACGTCCTCGCGGATGCCTTTGAGCGCTTTGCCCATCAGCGTTTCACCGTATCCCCAACCGTAAACGGCCGCTGTGTCGAACAGAGTGATGCCGTTCTCGTACGACGTTCGGGCTGCTGCAATAGCCTGATCATCGTCGAAATCGCCGTACATACCTCTACCCATCGGCCATCCGCCGTAGCCGATAACTGAAGTCTCAAGTCCTGAGTCGCCGAACATTCGCTTACGCATTGTCGATCCTGTCTGTTGTGATTAGTTTTTCTCTATCTAAGTTTGTCGTCTTGTGAGCGGCCGCTAATTCAGCGACACGCATACGTATCTATTCAAATGTCACGTTGCCGTCCATATCCACCCTATTGACTATTCCAGTTCCAGTGAAAGGGCCTGCTGTGATGGTCACTGAAACTGTCGCTCCAGATCCGATATTCAAAGCACTGCCGTTTTCTTGAGCTTGCTTTATACCGCCATTTCCAAAGCTTGTGCAGGGTTCTAAGCCTGCGTTGTAGCACCTTCCGTACCATGGATAGCCATATCCGCCTCCAAAATTCCGCCAGTACCATAGGTACTTAAATGTCTCGACTGGATAGCTAACTGCCCAGCCGATGTTTGTCTCTTCGTTGAGCAGAGCGTACCAGCCCTCCGACATCTCAGTCATGTATGCCATATCGAGTGAACGATCCTCTTTCGTCGGAATACGGCTGAAGTCTAGAACAGATCCATCTTTGGCGTTCATGTTAGGCCAGTCACCAATGAAATCAGGTTCCAGTTTAGAATTTGTATCGATGCTCTCAGGGTGGCTCCGTAGCTTAGATTCCGGAACGAATAATCGGGATTTATCTGAAAGCACCGGTGCTCCGATGGCGATGTGTTCTAGCCAAACGACATCCAGGTCTTCTTCACCTTCGTTGGTAACCGATTCTTCGACTTTCAAAGTTGGCGAGCCCGATACCAGCGTGAGTATCTTCGTTACTTTCATCGGCATGCGAACGCTCTTCGCACTGAATCGCACGCTTACCAATTGGGGAGTGTCTTCTACGACCACGGTATCCCACGGAATCAAGTTCACATCACCGTGAATTCCGAAGTCGGCACCGTAAATTTGATCCGAATATCCTCCGTGTGGAACAACTGTCTGCCAGCCACCCTCGTAGAAATCTAGCCAGATCGAACTTGGATCTCCCGTCGGAGGCACCGACTTGCTGGGATCACGAACACCCCAAGGTGTCTTCCACATGAAATCAGTATCGGTCGGCTTATGAACAAAGCTGTAGATGTCAGCTCCCTTGTCCGCAAGCACCGTAATTCGCACAATTTCGTTTTCAAGAACAACAGTCTTCAGACCTCGATACGTCCAGGCATCTGAAATCCTACAACCCGTTGTTCGCTCGTCTTGATAGTGCAATCTGTTGAAGCCTCTCTACGATCCTGGCTGAATTACGATTCGGTAAATCTCTTTGTTCGGATCGAGCATTCGATGGAACCCATCTTCCATAGCTCGACTCAACGGAACAATGTCGGATATGAGTGGCTTCACGTTGATACTTCCGTTACGAACCAATTCGACGGCAGCTTCGAGATCACCTGGTGATGTAGCCACTGATCCGATTACGGTAATTTCAGGTCCGACCACATTATTAAAATTTATCTCAGGTGTCGTTGAGTAGATTCCCAGCAATAGCGTCTTACCGCCTCTGCGCGTCCACTCAATAGCCATGCGAGGAGTTTCCTTCGCTCCAGCGGTTTCGGTAACGATGTCGGGTCCGATTCCACTAGTAAGTTCTAGTAATTTTGCCGCCGCCACCGCTTCGTCTCGCGAGCTTACGATTTCGTCTGCACCAAGCTCTTTGGCAAGCTTCAAACTTTGTTCTCTAACGTCGATGGCGATCACTCGTGCGCCGGCGGCTTTGAACGCTTGAACTGTGAGTAGCCCGACCGTACCGCAGCCAAGCACAGCCACGTTATCTCCCGGTCGAACTCCTGAACGGCGCACACCATGAACTGCCACTGTCGCTGGCTCAAGGAGTGGTCCTTCAGCATCCGAAATGCTATCGGGCATCGGCACCAATTTGTTTGCAGGCCAGACCATGAATTCAGCCAGACCACCGTTGGCCATGAATCCTGCAACTGCCATATTCGGACAAACGGCCTGTTGCCCTCTCATACACCAAAAACAAGTCCCGCACGTAAGAACGGTGTTGATTGCAACGCGATCGCCAACTGAGACGTTACCGACGCCCTCTCCGAGTTCTGCCACAGTTCCTGCTGTTTCATGCCCTAGAACAAGCGGGGTCTGCTGCCCCGTCATCGGGTTTGGGTATCCATGCTGTACCCACAATGGACCGTACTGCCATTCTTCAATATCCGTAGCGCATATAGACGTTCCGGTGATCCGTAATTTTACCTCGCCGTGACCCGGATTTGGCTCGGTGATGTCTTCGAGTCTGACGTCTTTATTGTCGTGATAAACGATTGCTTGCATATGTGTGTCGATGGTTTTGGCACTAGTTGATTATATTTCGACGGAATTCTACACGCACCACAATTGTCCGCAATCGCCCTTGCTGTGATGAATTCAACAACATAGAAGTGCTAACATCTCGCCGCGAAATCAAATCAGTTAGGCGCTAACTTCTGCTTTCCTAACAGCCCGTCGACCCGTCACAACAGCTACCAACCAGGAGAATCAAATGCAAGCCAGTCCGAAGATCACCAAAGTTTCGATCACGACATACGAACACGAGCTTGAAAATGTCGGAAAGGACTACAACACGTTCAACATGGTTTACGAAGCTGGCTCCAAGTTGAAGCAATCTGGAACAGTGCTCCAGATCCACACTGACCAAGGAATCGTCGGTGAATATCCTAATATTGGAAACGCTATCGGCGACGTTCAAACAGTTGCTGAATACCTGATAGGTAAAGACGCACTGTCACGCGAGAAAATCTACAACGACACCAAACGCGGGCTCCGACATGGAGCAATGCTAGGCGTTGGTGTGATCGATATAGCGCTTTGGGACATTGCTGGTAAGTTCTACGACGAGCCTCTCTACCGTCTTCTTGGCGGCGAGAAAAAAGCACTACCGGCATATGCATCGACTCTCCATGGTGATGAGAACGGCGGGCTCACAACTCCCCAAGACTTCGCTGATTTCGCCGAGCAGTGCTACGAAATGGGCTATAGATCATTTAAGGTTCATGGCTGGGGACTCGCTGGAAGCAATATTCAACGTGAACTCGATAACGTATTAAATCTCGGTAAGCAATTCGCCGGTAGACTCGATTTGCTGATCGATCCTGCCTGCGAGGTCAAAAACTTTGGCGACGCCCTCCGGCTTGGGCGAGCATGTGACGAAGCGAACTTCTTCTGGTGGGAAGATCCGTATCAGGACGGTGGAGTGTCGCAGTTTGCCCATCGCAAACTGCGACAAATGGTCAAAACACCAATACTGCAGACCGAACACATTCGACTCCTAGAGCAGCATGTTGATTTCATCGTTGCCGAGGGTACTGACTATGTACGCGCTGGTGCCCATGAAGACGGCGGCGTGACCGGTGCAATGAAAATCGCCCACGCTTCTGAAGGATTTGGACTCGATGTTGAATTACACGGTCCTGGCCCTGTACACCGCCATATCATGTCGTCGATTCGTAATACGAATTTCTTCGAACTAGGACTCGTTCATCCAAAGGTGAAGACCACTAAAGCTCCGGTCTATCTCGGCTACAACGACGATCTCGACGGAATCGATAGTGACGGCAACGTGTTTGCCCCAGACGGACCAGGCATCGGAGTACCACTCGACTGGGACTGGATCCGAGCACATCAAACCGATGCAGGTGTTCTCGCCGAAGCTTAGGCTCAAAAATTGCGGTAACAAAAACGGGCGGATGTCAGAGCAATTGTTCTGACTTTCCGTTCGTTCTTCGTTTCATACATTCCCTAGACCGTTAGATAATTGTCACATCACCATTTGGAGAAATCCTTGAAACTCCAGTCGTGCTTTCGTACACAACAGCTTTAACCGTTGCACTGCGAGTTTCACCCGGCTTGAAAATAATCGAAGTACGCTGATCGGATCCCGGCTCGGGAATGCCTGCGCTAAGGCTGGTAAATGGCTCAAGCCCAACGTTGTACGATCGGCCGTACCACGGGTAACCCGATCCACCACCGAACACTTGCCAATACCAAAGGTATTTGAACGTATCTACTGGGTAGGCAAGCCCGAATCCAACTCCACGATCGGGATTAGTTACGGCATACCAGCCTTCTTTTTGATTCTTGAAGACTGAATAATCTTCTACTCGATCCGACTTCGGGGGGAAGCTTGTCAAATCGACTTGATTCCCGTCAGGGTCGACAGCAATTGGCCACTTTCCAACATGACCATCCAGTAATCTATCTCCACCTCGTTCGGGAACGAAATGATCAGCAGGTGCCATGTCTAATCGGCAATTCGGCGTCACAAATGGATCACCCAAAGCGACGTGCTGACCCCACTGAGCTTCGGCATTTTCTTCAGCCTGATTAGTCAAGGTATCGGTTACTGTGAGTACAGGACTTCCAGCTTCGAGTGATACCATTTTTTCGATCCAAAACGGAGTACGAACAGTGCGTACTGTGAACTTCGCACTAACCTTTTCTGGGGAATCTTCAACGATCACTGCATCCCAAGGCATGAGCGTTGCTTCGGTGTGCTGGCCCAGGTCTGCATTCGCGTAGGTCTGAGGAGGGCCACCGGTAGGAGCAATCGTTTGCCATCCACCGATGTATGAATCATGCCAAATGTTGTCGCCATTTCCCGTAGGGGGTGTCGATAAACTCTGGTTCCTTACCGACCATGGCGTTCTCCACATGAATTCAGTGTCAGTCTTCTTGTGAGTCAGCTCAAAAACATCAGCACCCTTGTCGGCGATTATCGAAACTCGCAACAACTCGTTTTCAAGAACAACCGTCTTTAACCCTCTATAGGTCCATGAATCGGATATCCGACAACCGTTCGTTCGTTCGTCTTGATAGTGCATAACATTCCTTTAAGTACCTAACTCATGCCGTTACAGGGGTAGTACGCACTGAACTCAGTGTTTTGAACTTAGATTTAGTAACTTGTAATGGGTATAACGGCTGATGTAACAGCATTTAACTTTAGCATCCTGACACCCACCTACTAAGTCAGTGTAGTTCGTTACATCTATCGGCGATCCATAAAATTATTGTGCTAATACATCTGCAAGAGCAACGCAATTTTCTACTGATAGTTCACAAAGCATTACGGTATTTCCAACTACAGCGTAGGCACTGTAGCCAGTTCTCGACGCCCTCAAACCGATCCTTGCCCATGCGTCTTTTTTTAGGGTCTCCTCGGCTAGGGGTACTCCATGTGCCAGAGCAGATTCGTGTGATTCATAGAATCTTATCTCGATATCTTTCTGATTGAAAAATCCATACCAAATCTCAGTTAATTCCGGCACGGTAGCGGTATCGTACTGTTTGGATTTCTTCTATCCGGCTCTCATATAATCGTCGAACTTTAAGGTTTTGTTAAGGGCTATGATTCGTGAGACTTCTGCTAGGCCATCGTCGGATTCTTCATCCGGTGCCCCCTAGCTCTCCCTGTGTGACTGAGCTTGAAATAGGTTCAGAGCCTGATCCACAAGAGATTGCCGCTGACAAGATGCCGATAAGAAGTACAGTTAGAAGAAATCTTGCAAGATTGACAAGATAAATGTTGGATATGGCATTTAACACACTTACCTCCTTTTTTCAATTACGAGAGCTGTACTTAATTATTGAAGCCGAGATCTTAAAATCCATTGATGTTCTGACAACACTGTTATTTTTCGATCGACAAATATAACGGATGGAATGCATAGGCGTGAGATGCTCAACACGGTGCGTGACTCGTATTCACCGAGGGGGGGTATCGCCGATATTTTCATTGCACGCTCGATATTGTAGTTCTTGAAAACACCACGTAATCTTTCCTATCGAAATAGATGCAAAGACTGTTGAACTCCGAGTTTACTGGGATTTGTCTATAGATCATGAGCAGAAGAACTGGTAGTTCTTCAACTGAAACGGTTCCCCTGATGACTGCTACAGCGGTTTTACTAGTTCTAATCGCAGCCGTATGTCATGCTTCTTGGAACTTACTGGTTCGTAAATCTAACGTCCCTGAACTTACGAATTGGTTTATGGCATTTCTAGGCGGGATCATAGCGCTACCGTTTGCCGTCTTCTACCTGTTGACCAATGCACCGACTATCACAGGATGGGTGTTTATTGTCGGTACTATAGTTCTCCATATTGGTTACTTCTTCACTCTCGGAAAAGCCTATAAGCACGGCGATCTATCTGTTGTTTACCCGGTCGCTCGAGGACTAGGCCTCGCACTGATTCCCGTTTTTGGCGTATTGATTCTCAATGAATCAGTTTCACTGCAAGCAGGGGCTGGAATATTGGCGATCTTTCTGGGTGTATTAGTGGTCGGGTCGTCTTCTGGAACTGGACTTCGAATATGGCTAAAGCCTCAATCATTATTAGCAGACCGAGGTGTGGCATTTGCGTTAGCGACGGGGCTATTAATCGCTAGTTATTCAAATTGGGATAAACGAGGTGTCGAGTACGTCGAACCACTTCTGTACATGTTCATGGTTCAACTAGGTGGATCTCTCGGAGTTCTACCAATTCTTCGTAGGACATACTCGAATTCTGACTTCTCGAAAGAACTAAAATCAGGATGGAAAATCGGAGCTTTTGGTGGTTTCCTTCAATTCACATCCTATGGACTAGTGCTGACCACGTTCAAGATCGCTCCCGTTAGCTATGTAGGGCCATTTCGAGAGTTGGCAATCGTGTTCGGAGTCGTCTTCGCTGCATTGATCCTCAAAGAATCGGTCGGTAAGTATCGAATAATTGGTGCCACTGCGATCGGAATTGGTGCGCTAGTAGTCGCCCTATCACCCTAGAAGCCCCGAAGCCGTTAGTCCCTTCAAATCATTTGTTTATAGAAATTCGGATGTTCTGTAATTCCTATAATCAGGAATAACCATGCTGGACAAATTGACGTTGAAGTTTCTCACCCATACTATTAGTGATTAGTTCTACTCCCTCAGAGATTTTGATTTTAGTAAAAGAATTTCTTAGGTTGTCGGTGAATCAACGAGCTTCGGGTTAGGAGCTGCTGTTGTCACTCCCGGCCGGACTGCCGGAAGTGATGTTTGCAACTCCTTCCGTTGAGAGGTCCAGTTTAGAAATTGACGAACGTCCAGTCTCTGCGCTGTAAAGAGTGCGGTCGTGACTACCCACAAGAGCCGATCTATGTTTGCGACTTTTGTTTTGGTCCACTAGAAGTCAACTATGACTACAATGCTATCGCCAAAAACATCAGTCGAGAATCGATCCAAGACGGTCCGTTGACCATTTGGCGATACGACGAACTTCTGCCAGCCAGCAGAAATAACGCCGTCAACATCGGTGCCGGTATGACCCCACTGCTCAAAGCCGACAATCTAGGTAAAGAGCTTGGGCTCAATAATCTTTGGATTAAAAACGACGCAGCAAATCCGACTCATTCCTTTAAGGATCGTGTCGTATCTGTCGCAGCAACCAAAGCTGTCGAATTCGATTTCGACACAATCGCATGCGCCTCTACCGGAAATCTCGCTGGTGCCACAGCTGCTCACGGAGCCAAGGCCGGAATGAACACAATGGTGTTTATCCCTGCTGACCTTGAAAGAGGGAAGATCCTTGGCGCAGCCATATTTGGATCAGTAGTTCTCGTAAAAGGTAACTACGACGACGTTAACCGCCTTTGCTCAGAGCTCGGTGATGACCGGCGGTGGGCGTTCGTGAATATCAACATGCGCCCGTACTACTCAGAAGGCAGCAAGTCGATCGGCTACGAACTGGCTGAACAGCTGGGTTGGCACGCCCCGAAGCATGTCGTCGTACCTGTTGCATCTGGCTCACTCTTCACAAAGGTATACAAAGGTTTGCAAGAGTTCGCTCAGCTTGGACTTATCGACAATGCCGATACGAAAATGCACATTGCACAGCCGTTCGGTTGTTCGCCAGTTGCTAAGGCATTTATTGAAGGCCGTGCTCACCCAAAACCTGTAGTTCCCGATACTATCGCCAAGTCTCTCGCTATCGGATCACCAGCCGACGGTATGTACAGTGTCGGTATTGCCAACAAAACCGGTGGATCTGGAACTATTGTTCCAGAAAAAGAAATTGCTGAAGGTATGAAGCTGCTGGCTGAAACAGAAGGTATCTTCACCGAAACTGCCGGTGGTGTTGTCATTTCAACTCTTCGCCGACTTGCGCGTGAAGGTGTGATCGGTCCCGACGAAGAAACTGTCGCACTTATCACCGGTACAGGGCTCAAGACCATCGAAGCAATCGCTGATTCTGTAAAGACTGTGACTATCGACCCGACGGCTCGTTCGTTTGACGAAGTCGTAATGCCGAATCACACAGGAGCGCCAGTTTCCTAATGCCTTTCCGAAGAGTCAAATTTACTTTCAAGACCGAGAGAATACAGAGCCCTGTGATTTACGAACTCGGCCACAAGTTCGATGTAGTAACAAATATTCGGCGTGCTGACATCGATTCGGAGAATGGCTGGGTCATTCTCGAAATTGAAGGCGCTGTCGATGAGATTGAACGCGGCTTGCAATGGGTACGAGATCAAGGATCAGAAGTAAGTTCGTTGGGTGGCGATATTCTTGCCGGCTAGCATGCTTGTACTGAACTAACCAACACGACACTAATTTGCAACGAAATTGGCTAATTAGCGTCTAAAATGTTTGTAGATATAAATTGAGCCGTAGATTCGAAATCACATGGCTCACGAGAAAATAGGAAATCTGATGTCCGTAACAGTAAAAATCCCAACGCCGCTCAGGAAACTGACCAACGGTGAGACAAGTGTGACGGTCGAGGGCGCAACCGTTGGTGCAATCGTAGATTCACTTCAGGCGGCATACCCTGGTATGCACGAACGACTAATCGATGATGAGGGCGGTCTACGGCACTTCGTAAACATCTACCTCGACGGTGAGGATGTTCGATACCTCGATGGTTTAAACAGTGCCGTTAGCGACAATGCTGAACTGAGCATCGTTCCTGCTGTCGCAGGCGGAACCAAGTAGCATAACTGCGGTCGCAGCCTCGGCTGTCGATGAAGACTTTCTGGGTTGGTCGGTATTGTTTGGTTACGACGGCGAAATAATTGCCGAATTGCTAGCCTGATGAGAGGGAAATCTCATTATCTAAATCTAACCGAGAACACTAATAATCGCTTCTCGCACTATCTCATCAGGCACGTCGCTGCGAGTCGTGGCTTTTCCCGGGCCCTCTAGAAGCACCCATCGAATCGTTCCGCCACGAGATTTCTTATCGCTCCTTGTAGCGTTGATTAATTTGTCAACGTTGAGATCTGGAGCCTTTACGGGAAGATCGTAGCTCTCAAGCACTTTGCGTTGACGATGCACTAGCTCTGGGTCGATCATGCCAAGTTTTTCAGCGATTCTCGCAGCGACCATCATCCCTACCGCAACAGCCTCACCGTGCAAATAGGTTCCGTAACCAGAAACCTTCTCTATCGCATGCCCCACGGTGTGACCGTAATTCAAAAGTATCCGGTAATCGCCGGTTTCGAATTCGTCGGCCGAAACGATTTCACTTTTTATGGCAACACTTCGTCGAATAGCGGCTACTGGCTCTTCACCGTCGAGCGCTTTCATCTGTGAAGCCAACCGCTCGAATGTGTCTAAGAGCTGTGCATCCAAAATAAATCCATGCTTTACAGCCTCGGCCCAGCCTGCAGACATCTCGCGTGCAGGCAACGATCCCAGATGTGCCACATCTTGCAGCACTAACTTCGGTTGATGAAAAGCACCTATCAAATTCTTCCCGGTCGGAATATTCACGCCGGTCTTGCCTCCAATCGATGAATCGACCATCGCAGCGAGGCTTGTAGGCACATGAACTACAGCGACCCCTCGTAGCCATGTTGCAGCAACAAAGCCAACGAGATCACCAGTAACGCCGCCTCCCATCGCCACAATAATGTCACCGCGTTCGACTCGTAATTCAGCTAACCATTTGTAGACAAGTTGAACTGTTTCGACGTTCTTGTTCTTCTCACCGATTTCCAATGCGAGAAGATGGGTTTCATAACCGCCACGTTCGAGTGCTTCCTGGGCTTTACGAGTTGGATTCGGAAACATCACTACGTCAGCGACTAAGAACGCCCTGCCCCTAAAACCCGTTTTGGCAACTTCAAAACCCAGATCATCGATAATATTTCGACCGACTAAAACCCGGTAGCTTCCCTGAGTCGTATTTACGGTTGCAGCAAGGTTTTTGTCTTGATCAGTCATTTGAATCAGTCATCCCACTATTTCGCCACGCTTCAGCAATCGCTTCAGCGACCTCATCATGAGATTTGGCCTCGGTATCGACAATCACATTCGCAGTGGAATAGGCATCTTCACGTTCAATCAGCATTTTTCGAAGTTTTTCAATTGGTGCATTGGCGCCAAGTAATGGACGTAATGTGCGACCTCGCTGATTTGCTGAACTTAAGAGCCTCTGATGAATTACCTCAGGGCTAGCGCTCAATCGAACAACCAAACCGGAAGACTTCATAGTTGCGCGATTTGTTTCTTTCACGGGAACACCGCCACCAGTCGAAACTATCCGACCGCCTCGTTCCGCTACCTCTTCGAGTATTTGAGATTCAAGATCACGAAAGTAGTCTTCACCGTTCTCTTCGAATATGAGAGGAATTGACTTGCGTGCTCGATCTTCGATAACACCATCCATCTCGACAAACGGCCAGCCCAGTAGCTCGGCGACGCGACGACCAGATCGAGTCTTGCCGGTTCCTGAAAGACCAATCAGGTATATGTTCGGCTTGGCGCCGGTAGTTTCGCTCAATGCTTGTCTATTCCGTAGCTTCTGAAAAACGAAGCCTAACTGTTACCAAATTTTTGGTGAGATTCGACGTACCCCGCGTAGTTACGCTTGATCTCTTCAAGAGAATCTCCACCGAATTTCTCGAGCATCGCCTCGACTAGCGTTAGAGCCATCATTGCTTCACCCACCGGACACGCTCGGGCGACCTGGCATATGTCGCTGCGGTTGTAAGCGGCGTCTACGAGTTCGCCCGTGTTAATATCCACCGATGGAAGTGGATTTGTCATAGTGGCAATGGGCTTGATCGCTACGTTCACAACGATCGGATTTCCGTTCGACATACCGCCTTCGATCCCACCAGCGTGATTCGTAATTTGCTTGAACCTGCGCGGGTCAGACGGGTCAGGCTCAATAACATCTTGAACTTCCCGGCCTGGCTTGCGAGTATTTGAAAAGCCTGTGCCGATTTCGACACCCTTCACGGCGTTGATGCTCATCATTGAATGAGCCAGCCGTGCATCCAGTTTGCGATCCCAGTGAACGTGGCTACCTAGACCCACAGGCACTCCAAACGCGACAACTTCGAACACACCACCAATGGTCGTGCGTTCCTTCTTTGATTTGTCGATTGCTGCTTTGAATCGAGCATCGGCATCGGTATCTGATGCGCGAACGTCGGAACCTTCAACAACGTCCCAGTCGACGTCCTCAGTCGCTACCGAACGTCCGTCTTGATCACCGGTTGCAACAGATCTCGAGTGAATTGAAATTCCGATTTCTTCGAGAAGTCGTCGTGCAATAGAACCTGCGGCAACCCTTGCAGCGGTCTCTCGAGCTGATGCTCGTTCTAGCACGTTGCGAAGATCATGTTGTACATATTTCAGTGCACCCGGGAAATCAGCGTGACCGGGAACAATTTTTGTGTAGACCTTCTTGTCCACATCATCGCCGACTTCGGAAACCGACATAGCGTCTGCCCAGTTGGCGAAGTCTTTGTTTTCGATCCACATTGCGATAGGCGAGCCAAGAGATATTCCATGACGAACACCTGAACGAAGATCAGCGCGATCTTTCTCAATCTTCATACGACCGCCTGAACCGTAGCCTTTTTGCCGACGAGACATCTGTGTTTCGATGTACTCCTCGGTTATTTCAAGACCAGCGGGAATCCCCTCAACAATTACTGTCAGGCCGGGACCGTGTGATTCACCGGCCGTGAGATATCGAAAAGTCGTCATTCGTAAAGATTCTCGTTGACTATTAGGGTTGTAGGCACATCTATGTCATATCAAGCGGGTAGAGAAATCATACTTCACTCGTACTTCATAACTAGTTTTGATGTTTTGTAGCTTCGATTATAGGCAGTTGCCAGAAGTTGCACCGAATCAATCGGATTTTAGAGCCTTTTCAATCGCGCTAAACATCGTATCGACTGGTGCAGTATGACCAGTCGATATTTCGAAACCTTCGATTCCTTGGAACACCAACATCGTCATGCCACCTGCCGGTTTTCCTCCGGCCTCTTCGACCTCACGCAGGAACTTAGTTATTGGCGGAGCGTAGACAACGTCATATCCCACGGTATCGGCTGAGATCATGTCGGCAGTTGCTGGTGTTGCCAGCTCGGCAGGACCACCAACCATCCCTAGTGAAGTAGTGTTTACGAGCAAATTCGCATATGGAACACAGTTAGTTAGCTCGTCTCGACTGATACTGGTAGCGGTCGGCTTAAATCGACCTGCAGAGAAGTCGTTTGCGAGAACTTGAGCCTTCTCGACTGTTCGATTCGCAATCGTCAGTCGATTTACTCCAGCTGTTTTCAATGCGTAAATAATCGCCCGGGCAGCTCCACCGGCTCCAAATACAACCGCATCTGCGCCCTTTGGGTCAAATCCAGCTTTTTCCTTGAGTGCCCGAAGAAATCCGGAACCGTCGGTGTTATGCCCAACGAGCTTGCCGTCACGATTGAAAATCCAGTTTACTGCGCCAATCGCTTCAGCCGCTTCGGTTAGTTCATCCACTAAAGGAATCACATCTTGCTTGTACGGAAGCGTCACGCAGGAAGCGATGAAACCACTCTCACGGAAAGTCGCTATTTTGGCTTCTAAATCCTCTGGTAGTACATCCCACGCCTCGAACGTTTCGTCGATCCCGAGTTCGTCCAGTCCAGCCTGCTGGAATATGGGTGATTTCGTGTGCCCGATGGGATGACCCATGACGCCGATATTGCTGCTCATACTTCTCCACGTCCACGTTCGGACAAATCTAGTTCGACTGCATATAAGAGTTGAGGATAATTGCTGCCGATGCTGAGTCTATCTTGCCTCTAGCCGTTCCACGTGCTTTCGAAGGAGACTTTCCGGTCTCTCTTAATAAAGAATGTGCTTCTAAAGTTGTCATCCTTTCGTCCCACGCCATTACCGGTAAATCGGTCTCTTTCCGAAGTCGAGCGCAAAAAGCATTAACTTTTCTAGCAGCGGGACCCCGTGAACCGTCTAAAGAAAGCGGAAGACCCACCACGATTCCACGAGCGTCAAGTTCGATCGCAACTTTAGTAATGTTTGAAGCATCCTGATTTCCGGATGCCTTGATCGCTGCCAGTGGTGTCGCAATCGTGCCCGTAGGATCACTTATGGCTAGTCCAATACGAGCCGCACCATAATCGACTCCAAGTAATCTGCCATGATCTTTGATGACTAGTCCCCTACCCGACCGCTTAGCGATTCACGAATGATTCTCTCGGTAGCGGCGAGAGCCTTAGGTAGTTGTTCAGCATTCTTACCACCTGCCTGAGCCACCGCCGGATTTCCACCACCACCACCGCCCATCAAACCTGCGATTGCCTTTGCAATATTGCCCGAGTGAATTCCAGCTTTTATGCTGTCATCAGTCGCCATAACTACGACTGTCGGCTTGCCTTCGATAACGCTGCCCAGTACTAATACACCGTTACCGATCTGTTTTTTTAGATGTTCCCCAGTTTTTCGAAGCGCACCGAAGTTGGACGCTGGTACTTCGCTTACTTCAACGTGAATCGAAACGTCGTCTGTTTCGATATCAAAGCTCATGCTGGAACTGTTTGAACTACTACCACTGACACTTGCTTGAAGAAGTTGTTCTTCAAGATGTGCCACCTGCTTCCGAGCCTGTGCAAGATCGCTCGCCAATGAGTTGACTCGATCTCCAGCATCAGCCACAGGAACACGGAATTTTAGAGCGATCTCGTCGAGAGCACCGAATCGTTCAAATATCGCTTCTTCCGACGCAACACCGGTGATCGCCTCCATTCGGCGCATTCCTGACCCAATGCCAGCTTCAGAAGTTATGACAAACGTGCCAATACCACCAGTGTGATCCATGTGCGTTCCACCGCAAAGCTCGTAGCTCCACGGAGCATCGATCTTAATGGTGCGAACTTCGTTGTCATAGGTGTCGCCGAAGAACGCCAATGCTCCTTCTTCTACGGCCTCACCATACGTTGTCCAATGAACCTCAACATCTCGGTTAAGTCTAATTTTTTCGTTAACACGATCTTGGACCGCTTTTATCTGATCGCGGGTTAGAGCCTTCATATTGGTGAAGTCGAATCGCAATCGATCAGGGTCTACAACGGAACCAGCCTGCCTAACGTGACTGCCGACAATCTCACGCAGAGCGGCATGTACCAGGTGAGTAGCTGTGTGATTGCGGCGAATGCGTTCTCGACGCTCTCCGTCGACCGAGGCGGTAACGCTGGTACCTTTTCTCAACGAACCCGATGTTATTGTTCCAGAGTGAACATTCACGTGGCCATATGGAGCCTGTGTGTCGTTAATCGTTACTTCCACACCGTCGCCTGAAATTACGCCGGTGTCGCCGACTTGACCACCACGAGCAGCGTAAAAGGGTGTCTCTCCGAGAATTATCTCGACCCCGTCGCCTTCACTAGCCAAATCGACGGCTTCACCGTTTTGGACGATAGCTGTGATTGTTGTTTGCGAAACAAGAGTCTCGTAACCAGTAAACGGTGTGTCTCCGACGCCGAGATATTCGTACACCCGGGTTGACTCAGCGCTCCCGCCAAACCCGCCAGCTGCACGTCCTCGCTCGCGCTGTGCTTGCATTTCCGTCTCGAAGCCGGCTAGATCGACTATCAGACCTTCTTCTCCAGCGACTTCTTTCGTCACTTCGACTGGATAGCCATATGTGTCGTAAAGAACAAACGCCTCAGTCCCTGAAACGTTGGATCGCCAGCCGTCGATAGCATCCACATCACCGGATTCGACCAGTCGTTCAAGTTCGGCGATAGCCAAACGAGTGCCCACCGATTTGCCGTCATCAGCCATATGTGAGTCCAGCTTTTTGCCGTCTTTAAGTTGCTTGGCTGCATCAGGATGTTCGCTGCGGTAGTTGACCATTCCTGAAAGCACTAGAGCGCCGAACTCAAGCGTTCGGGAGAAGCTGTTCTCTTCCTGCTCAAGGACATCCTTGATGAACTCGTAGTTACCAACTAGCTCGGAATATACATGTCCCATGTGATCGGAAACAGTTTTTGAAATTGACGAAAGCATTGGCATGTCCATGCCTAACTCGCGTCCAAATAGCATTCCGCGTCGAATTAGACGGCGAAGAACATAGCCTCTACCCGAGTTGCCAGGAATTACTCCGTCACCAATCAGGAACGAAGCTGACCGTGCGTGCTCGGAAACAATCCGAATAGCTTTATCGGTTTCTTTGTCCTGCCCCCACTCTTTTCCAGACATTTGTTCGACTTGGGTAATGATTGGTCTGAACGCATCGGTTTCATACACATTTGATTCGCCTTGAAGGACCGCAAGCATGCGCTCGAATCCCATTCCGGTGTCGATGTTCTTCGCAGGTAGCACAGTGTCGTTGCCGTCAATGTCACGGTAGAACTGAGTGAATACGAGGTTGTACAACTCTACAAAATCGTCGTGATAGTTCGGTCCCCACACACCTTTGCGAACAGGATCATCTACTGCTGGAACGTCAGCAAGTGACCCTTGGTAGTAGTTGATCTCTGAGCTAGGGCCACATACGCCCTCGTCGCCAGCCGGACCCCACCAGTTGTCTTCATCACCAAATCGGTAGATTCGATCGGCTGGAATTCCCAACTCTTTCCAGATGTTTTCTGCTTCGTCATCAGTGGTATATACGGTGTAGTACAGGCGTTCTGGATCAAGCCCGAATCGGTTAGTAAGTAGATCAAGCGCCCATTCGCACGCCTCTTTTTTGAAGTAATCACCGAAGCTGAAATTGCCCAGCATTTCAAACATCGTTAAATGCGTGTCGTCTCCAACTTCTTCGATGTCGGTGGTTCGGAAGCACTTCTGTGAAGTCGTGACACGCGGGTGGGGTGCCTCTTTCTCTCCAGAAAAGTACGGCTTGAACTGTGCCATCCCCGAGTTTGTCAGAAGTAATGTCGGGTCAGCGGCAGGGATCAGCGATGCCGAGGGCATTCGAAGGTGGTCATGTCCTTCAAAGTACGAAAGGAAAGCCTCTCGTAATTCTCCTGCTGTCTTTGGAGGGCTGGAGGTCATAGTTCTCCGAACTGTGCGCGTAAATAGATCAGAACAATGTCGAACAACTGATTTTAGTTAGCGGTCGATTTGCGTGTCAAAGTTGATTTAAGAGATGCGAGATTTGACGGCTACCAGTTAGCGTCATCGAGTTTGGAACTATTGGAACTAAATGTAAACGGCTGTCGTGTGCGCCAATGGGTCGAACAAGAGCTTTTATCGCACACGATAGTGCAAATTCTATGGCGCAACAGAG